>NZ_JACFYJ010000016.1:0-120394 GCF_037126505.1 Paraburkholderia bengalensis | reverse complement strand
GACTCACTTCGTTCGTATAGGCGACGATCTGCGGGTCGCCCGCGATCGCTTGAGCGCCCGGCCTGAACGGCGAAATGTTCTGCCGCTTGCGCTGCACGACGCGAAGCCCTTGCCCGTCATGAACTCGACAAAGCGCAGCGCGGCCGCCTTGTTGGGTGCGCGCGGTTTCGCCGGCCTGCGTTACTTGACATCGAGCGTCCTGCAGGCCGCGCAGGGCAACGGACGCGTCGAGCGGGCGCTCGTCGAACGCGCGGATGGGCGCATCGAAACAATCGACTGCGAGCGCATCGCGTGCGGCTACGGGCTCGTGCCGAACACGACGCTCGCCCGTGCGCTCGGCTGCGCCACGCTCGCCGACGGCGCGATCGTGGTCGACGGCATGATGCGCACGTCCGTCGACGGCGTATTCGCGGCGGGCGAGTGCACGGGCGTCGGCGGAATGGAACTCGCGCAGATCGAGGGACGCCTGGCGGGCCTTGGCGCGATGGGCGCCGAACAGGGCGAGCGCGTTGCGGCACTGCGGCGCGAACGCGAGCGCTGGCTGCGCTTCGCGGCGCGGGTCCAGACGGCTTTCGCGCTGGGCGCTCGCGCACGCCAGTTGCCCGCCGACTCGACGCTCCTTTGCCGTTGCGAGGACGTGCCGATCGGCGCCGTGCGCGCGCACACGAACTGGCGCGACGCGAAGCTGCATACGCGCTGTGCGATGGGCGCGTGTCAGGGGCGCGTCTGCGGCGGCGCGGCGCAGGTGCTGTTCGGCTGGGACGTGGCGCAGGTGCGTCCGCCCATTCATCCTGCGCGGATCGGCACGCTGATGCTGGGGGACGATGACTGCCTGGCTCCGTGAGCCGTGGCCCGAGCCGATTTCCGGCGCTGATGCAGCGCTGACCCAGCGCGCCGATGCGTTTCGGATTATTTCGCCCGCGTCGCGCCGCCCTATAATCGAGCAGCCTCGCGCATGACCGCCGAGGTCGTCGCCCAGTCGCTCGCAGCCCATGCACGGAACCCGCACGATGAACACGTTCGCCGATACGCTCGACGCGCTCGATCCGGGCGAGACGTCGCTGGCCGGGATGCTTTCGCATTTCGCGCTGCTCGAACCCGTGTTCGACGCGATGCCCGACATCGTGTTTTTCGTGAAGGACACGCAGGCCCGCTACGCGCTCGTCAACCGCACGCTGGTGTCGCGTTGCGGATTCAAGGAAAAGGAGAAGCTGCTCGGCAAGACGGCGGAAGAGGTGTTCCCGAGCCGGTTCGGCCGCATTTATACCGCGCAGGACAAAGCGGTGATCCATGTCGGCAACCAGATGGTCGATCAGCTCGAACTGCATCTGTATCCGGGCAGGCAGCCCGGCTGGTGTCTGACCTGCAAGCAGCCGCTGCGCGATGCGGCGGGGCGGGTGGTCGGACTCGCGGGCATTTCGCGCGATCTGCGCGCCGATGAAAGCAGTCATCCCGCGTACAGCCGGCTCGCGACGGTCGTCCAGTATCTGCAAGAGAACTACGTACAGCCGTTGAACCTGAAGCAGCTGGCTGCGATGGCCGACATGTCGGTGGCGCAGCTCGAACGGTACTTTCACAAGGTGTTTCATCTGACGCCGCGTCAGGTGCTGCTGAAGACGCGGCTCGATGCCGCGACGGCGCTGCTCGTGTCGCACGACAAGGTGACGGACGTCGCCGCGCTGTGCGGCTACACGGACCACAGCGCGTTCACGCGGCAGTTCAAGGCGACCGTCGGCGTCACGCCGACCGAGTACCGGATGCTGCTGCACGGCACCTCGCGCCACTGAAGACGGACCGAACGCGTAACCCGTACCCGATGCCCGTTCGTCAACCCAGGCTGCGCTATTACGTCTACGTGGTCGCGCTCGACGATACCGTGTGGAATGAAGCGCGCTTTCGGCGCGCGAATCCCGATTACGGGTTCGAACGGCCGTGCGTGTATGTGGGGATGACGGGGCTGGACCCGGATCTGCGCTTCGACCGCCACAAGGCGGGCATTCAGTCGAACCGCTATGTGCGCGATTACGGCTTGCGGCTGATGCCGGAACTGTACGAAGTATTTAATCCGCTGCCATACGACGGCGCGCGCGATATGGAAGTGGAGCTGGCTATTGGCCTGCGCGAAGCGGGTTATGCAGTGTGGCAGGCGTAGTGGGACGGGCGTGGGAACGTACGTATTGCTGCGTTATCTTGCGCGTGGAAAGATTTCATTTGATGCCGAGGCCGCGCAGGATCGCGTTGCCTTCGGGCGTCAGGCGAATGTGCGATTCGCCTGCGTCGGTCGCGACAGTTTCGACGAGTCCAGCCTCATACAGCGACGGCAACTCGGGCTTCGCGAACGCGGCGACGGGCGCATGCAACAACAGCAGCAGCGTTGCGATTTCGTGCGGGCTCAGCAGCCGGCGCAGCATGGTCTTCCTGGACGGCGCCGGGTTCGCAGGGGCGGCGGAAACTTCGGCTGCGATGCGCTTCGTCAGGTCGTTGCGGTCGTTGTAGTAATCCATCTAGGGCACCTTGGGCGGAACGCGGGTCAGTGTCGAAGACGAAGCATGCCGGCCCAGACTTAAATGATTCTTAAAGCCATGCCCCCGAAGTTGTTACACGCGGTTACGCCGCTGCGCCTACGTTAGCCGGGCGCGCATTCCTTGCTGGCGCTCTCGATCCACAGATTCGACGTGTTGCGCTTGCCCGCGTAGTAGCGGAACGTCGTGCCGCCGTTGTCGGCGCGCACCTTGACGATGTTGGAGTCACCGAAATCGAGCATCTGACCCTGAGGGATCGGCGTGGTCTTGACGGGGTTGTCGTGCTTCGCCGCAGCTTGTGTCATGCACTGAATGACTTCGTTGACCGGGCGGTTGGTCATGTTGTCCTTCATCGGATCGCCGGCATCCGGGTTGTGAGACGCCTCGTATTGCGCGCAGGCGGCGAGAAACAGCGGAATGGACAGGGTGACGGCAAGCTTCCTCATAACACTCCTTCGCGTTGGCGGCTGCGTGGCGTTGCGTCGGTTGCGTGACGCGCGCTGCAAAGACCGCGAGACATTCGGGAAATTATATCGGCGCAAGCGATATGCCCGGGTTTTTGCCGTAACGCGCACCGCCGGGCGATGGCGCTCATCTAGAATAAACTAACCAGATCGTACAAATTTGGTAAAAACCCCGAAAGACGCCGATGTCGAATGTGGGCACACTTGAAGGCAGTCGCGCAGATCGCGTTGCCGCTAGCGCAGGCTGTGCGCAGATTCACTGTTGCGGCGTGCGTCACCCAATGGAGAAGGCAGTCATGAGTTTCGCGTCGGTACTGGTCCTCAACGGACCCAATCTCAACCTGCTCGGCACCCGCGAGCCGACCATCTACGGCGCGGAAACGCTCGACGATGTCGCGCAACGCTGCCGCGAAGCGGGCGAGCGACTCGATCTCGCGATCGATTTTCGCCAGTCGAATGCCGAGCATCAACTGATCGACTGGCTTCATGAAGCACGCACGACGCAGCAGGGCATCGTGATCAATCCGGCCGCTTACACGCATACGTCGGTGGCGATTGCGGATGCGTTGTCGGCGATCGAAAAACCCGTCATCGAAGTGCATATTTCGAACATTCACAAACGCGAGGCGTTTCGTCACCACTCGTACGTATCGGCCGTCGCGCAAGCGGTAATCTGCGGCTGCGGCACGCAAGGCTATGTGCTCGCGCTGGAGCGCATGGCGCAAATCCTGAAAGCGAAATAGACCGCGCCAGTCGATGCAAAACAAAAGGCCGATCCTTGCGATCGGCCTTTGCTTGAGAGAGATGAGGCGTCGCTTAAGCCTCTCGTTTCACAAACCGCAAAGTCGCATCGACGATCATCGCGCGATGGCGTGCTCGCAGCCGCGCATGCGAAGGATCGCGCCCGAACGCGGTGCCGAACGTATGCCGGTTCGCCACGCGGTGAAAACATAGCGAGCTGATCAGCAGGTGCAGATCGATTGCATCGATATCCGCGCGGAAGTCGCCCGATGCCACGCCGCGCGCGAGCAGAACTTCGAGCGTGTGAATCACGCTTGCGTTGCGGTTCTTGAAGGTCTTGACCTGCTCGATGTACTTCGCACCGTGAATGTTCTCGATGGTCACGAGGCGCACGAAATCGCGATGCTTGTCGTGGTAGTCGAAAGTGAATTCGACGAGACTGCGCAGCCCTTCGACCGGGCTCATGTCGCTGATCTTCAGATCCTGTTCGAGCGAGCGGATGTCGCCGTACACCTTTTCGAGCACGGCCTCGTACAACCCTTCCTTGCTGCCGAAGTAGTAGTACAGCATGCGCTTCGTCGTGTTGGTGCGCTCGGCGATGGCGTCGACGCGCGCGCCCGCGAGTCCCATCGACGAGAACTCCTGCGTGGCCACCTCGAGGATGTTGCGCCGCGTCTGCTCGGGATCGTATTTGCGCCGGGGTTCGGAGGATTTTTTCGGGGTGTCGATGTGCTCGGGCGACGTGGCTCGGCTTCCCTTTTTCATTGTGCGTTCCGGCGGCGGTGAAGATTCATTCTAGCATGCGCAAATCGTTGTCCGACGGGGCCTGGCGGGCTGCGCGCGGGCTTTGCGCGAGGCCCGCGAGCAGGCCTCGGCGGCCCGTCAGCGGGAGCGGCGCGAACGGTCCGCGAGCGCGTCGCGCGTCTGCATCGCGGTGTAGGTGAACTGCGCGGCGGCGAGGCCCAACGCGCCGAACGTGTGTGTGAGACCGAATGCAGCGAACGCTTCGGGCACGGCGCGTTCGCCCGCAATCGCCGCCGCGAGCAGTTCGCCCGACACGGTGGTCGGCGCCATTCCGTGTCCGCCGAAGCCGACTGCGTACCAGACGCCGTCGGCGCTCTGGCCGATCTGCGGCATCTTGTGCCGTGCGTAACTCATCAGGCCGCCCCACGCGTGATCGATGCGCACGTCGCGCAATTGCGGATACACCTTCAGCAGATCGCGGCGCAGCAGCCGCGCGATCGCGTCAGGCTCGCGCTCCAGAATGGAAATGCGCCCGCCCCACAAAATGCGCGTATCGGGCAGCGGACGGTAGTAGTCGAACGCGAAGCGCGTGTCGTACACGGCGGAACGGCAGTCGATGGCGTCGGCGAGCCGCGCGCCGAGCGGCTCCGTCGCCATCACGTAGGTCGCGATGGGAAGCACGGCGCGCTCGACGCGCCGGTACACGTTGCGCGCATAGCCGCCGCCCGCCATCACGACATGCTGCGCGTCGATGCAAGCCTGAGCCGTTTCGACGACGAACCCGGCTCCTTGCCGCCGGAACGACGTGACGGGCGATTTCTCATAGATGCGCACGCCGGCGTGTTCAGCGGCGCGCGCCACGCCGAGCACGTACTTCAGCGGATGAAAGTGAAACGCATTGCGCTCGAAGAGTCCGCCGTGATACCGAGCGGTTTTCAGGCGCGCGCCGAGATCAGCGGCGCTCAATGTTTCCCATTCGACGCCGAACGATTCCTTCATCAGACGGCGCTGGGTTTCGAGCCGCGCCGGATCATCGAACCAGTTGGCGAGGATCACGCCTGCATCGGACGCGTCGCAGTCGATCGTGTAGCGCTGGATGCGCGCGCGCATCAGGTCGACGGCATCGACGGTCAGCGCATAGAGTTCCCGGGCGCGCGCCGGGCCCAGGATTTTCAGCAGGTCCGCGCAATCGAGGCTGTAGCCGCCGAACACAAAGCCGCCGTTGCGGCCCGACGCGCCGTAGCCGACCTGATTCGCCTCGACCACGACAACGTCGCGCACGCCGCGCTCGGCGAATCCCAGCGCCGTCGACAGACCGGCCAGTCCGCCGCCGACGATGCACACATTCGCGCTCAGTTTGCCGGCCGCATTCCCTGTCAATGCAGGGCGCGCGGGTCGTTCGACGGTTGCTTCGTAGTAGCTATGCATAACAATTGGATGGACGGTCTCGCGCGGCGCCCTGGGCCTGTCGGTGAGCGGCCATGTTAGCCAAAATCGCGAGACGCCCGTATCCGGAATTTCCGGCGTAGCGGGACGGGCCGTTGCATCGGCATCGAAGCTCGAACGGCCGTTTTCAAACGCCTTGCAGCCTGAAAATATGCGGTTTCGGGCTGCAAAACGGTGCACGGGTTGCGCCTGCGTGACGGCTCTGTTGCGTGGCGTACTCACTGGGCCCTGTCGCGGCACGTTGCGGCCCTCGCAATCGCGGATTACAGGTTAGACTGACATGAGTCGAGGTAAATGTGGTCAGGCATCTGCAAGGAGACGCCGCCATGAATCGGCCGCTACGGTTTCCGCTACGCGCGATCGGCACCACATCCGCCTGGAAGTGGTTCAAGTGGCTGTTTTTTGCCGCGTTCCTTGTCGCCGTCGCGCTCGGCGTGCGCTTCATCCAGATCGAAATGGACACGTCGCGGCTGCAGGCGCGCTATCTGTCCGAACTCACACGCGACGTCGGCTTCACTGTCTCCGAAGGCCCGAGCGACAACGTCCGCTTTCCCACCGACGGCCCCTACGACATCCGCCTTGGCTACGCGCTCCTGCCCGCATTCGAACGGCGTTTGAAAGAGCGGGGCTTTTCCGTTGCATCGCAAGCGCGCGATTCAGAAGGCATGACGTCGCTCGCCGACGACGGCCTGTTCATTCCCTACGAAGAAAAGGACCAGGCGGGCCTGATGCTGTACGACTCGACGGGCACGCGCCTGTTCGGTTCGCAGTATCCGGCGCACGTGTATGACAGTTTCGCGTCGGTGCCGCCGCTCATCGTATCGGCGCTGCTGTTCATCGAAGACCGCCATCTGCTCGACACCGATCAGCCTAACCGCAATCCCGCCATCGACTGGGGGCGCTTTAGCCGCGCGCTGATGGATCAGGGCTTGCGGCTGTTCAACCAGCGTCAGGCGCAGCCGGGCGGCAGCACGCTCGCGACGCAGATCGAGAAGTTCCGCCACTCGCCGGGCGGCCGCACCGCGACGCCGAAGGAAAAGCTCCGGCAAATCGCGTCGGCGTCCGTGCGCGCCTATCTGGACGGACCGCGCACGATGGACGCGCGCGAGCAGATCGTCGTGCGCTACCTGAACTCCGTGCCGCTCGCCGCGCAGCCGGGCGTGGGCGAAATCAACGGTATCGGCGACGGGCTTGCCGCGTGGTACGGCCGTGATTTCGACGAAGTGAACCGCGTGCTGAAAGCGCCGCTGACGCCCGACAATCTCGCCGAACAGGGGCTCGCGTTTCGCCAGGTGCTGTCGCTGATGATCGCGCAGCGCGGCCCTTCGCACTTTCTGCTGCGCAAGAACGACGACCTCAATGCACTGACGGAAAGCTACCTGCGCCTGCTCGCCGCGAATGGCGTGATCAGCGCGCAGTTGCGCGATGCGGCGCTGTCGCAGCAACTCGTGCTGACGCGCGCCAAGCTTGCACCGCCCGAGGGGTCTTACGTCGAACGCAAGGCGGTGACGTCGCTGCGCACGCACCTGCTGTCGTCGCTGGGCGTGACGAATCTGTATGACCTCGACCGGCTCGATCTGCGCGCCGTGTCGACGATGAACAACAAGGTGCAGCAGGACATCAGCGACCGCCTTGCTGCCGCGACGACCAAAGACGGCGCGCAGGCAGCGGGCCTGTACGGCTACAACATGCTGCAGCCGAAAGACGATCCGTCGAAGATCGCCTTCAGCTTCACGCTGTTCGAAAAGCGCGACGGCGCGAACCTGTTGCGCGTGCAGACGGACAGCGTCAATCGTCCGTTCGACATCAATTCGGGCGCGCGCCTGAATCTCGGCTCGACGGCGAAGCTGCGCACGATCATCACGTATCTGCAGATCATGCAGGAGCTGCATGCGCGTTATGGGCAGATGAGCGTCGACGAACTGCGCGCGGTCAAGCCTGAGCGCGAAGATGCATTGACGCGCTGGGCCGTCGATTACTTCATGCACACCAACGACCGCTCGCTCGCTACGATGCTCGATGCGTCGGTCGAACGAAAATACTCGGCGAATGCGGGGGAAACGTTCTTCACGGGCGGCGGCGCGCAGACCTTCACGAACTTCGAGGCCGACGAGAACTCGCGCATTCTCACCGTGCACCAGGCGTTCCAGCATTCGGTGAATCTCGTGTTCGTGCGGATGATGCGCGACATCGTCCATTACGAAACGATCAAGACGTCGGGGCCATCATCGCAATGGCTCGATGATCCCGATACGCGCAACATGTACCTGACGCGCTTCGCCGATCAGGAAAGCCGTGTGTACATGAATCGTTTCTACACGAAGTATCACGGCAAGACGCAGGACGAGAGGCTCGCCACGTTGCTGCGCGGCGTGCGCAAATCGCCGCCAAAGCTGGCCACCGTATTGCGCAGCGTGCGGCCCTACGCGCCGCAGGCCTGGTTCGATGACCAGATGCGCGCGCAACTCAAGAACACGCCGAAAGCGAATCCGCCCGCCGACGCGCTCGCGCAGCTCTATGCGAAGTACGGCGTCGACAAGTTCAATCTGAACGATCGCGCCTATATTTCGAGCGTGCATCCGCTGGAACTATGGCTTGTCGACTATCTGCGCGAGCATCCCGACGCGAGCGTGAACGAAGTGATGGACGCAAGCCGCGATGTGCGCGCCGAATCGTACAAATGGCTCTTCAAGACGCGCTATCACGCGACGCAGGATCGCCGCATTCGGCGCATGGTGGAGCAGCATGCATACGATGCCATCGGCAAGTCGTGGCAGGCGCTCGGCTATCCATTCGCGCATCTGACGCCTTCTTATGCGGCCGCAATCGGCGCATCGGGCGACCGGCCGGCGGCGCTCGCGGAACTGATCGGCGTGATCGTCAACAAGGGAAATCAGGCGCCGACGCAAAGTCTGTCCGAACTTGAATTCGCGAAGGGCACGCCGTATGAAACGCGCTTCGTGCGCGCAACTGCGCAGCCGACGGAAGGCGTGTCGCCCGATATCGCGCGTGTCGTGCAGACGCTGTTGCGCGACGTCGTCGCGGGCGGCACCGCGAAGCGTCTGGCGGGCGGCATGACGTTCCCTGACGGCAAGACGCTGGAGGTCTACGGCAAGACGGGCACGGGCGACCAGCGGCTGAACATCTATGCGAAGGGGCGCAGGCTGATCGAGTCACGCAAGGTCAATCGCACGGCGACGTTCGTGTTCGCGATCGGTGATCGCTTCTTCGGCACGCTGACGGCTGTCGTGCACGAGCCGTATGCAAAGCGCTATGACTTTACGAGCGCGCTCGCCGTGCAATTGCTGAAATCGATGGCGCCGGAACTGCAGCCTTTGCTGGAAGAGCCGGTGGATAAAGCGGCGCCGAAGGTTGTGCTTCAATAACCCACATCCGCCGCAGGCTTCAGGAAGAGTTCATGCACGGGCGCGAAGTGCGCATAGAGTGGCAGGATCGCGCCGCCCATCGCGCGCGCGTCGGAGCCGATGGTGCCTTCCAGCAGTTGCGGACGCACAATCCCTTCCCACTCGAATTTGTCCAGCACGCGCTCCGTGCGTCGGATGATTTCCCGCACCAGTTGCCGGTCCACTTCGCCGTCGATCACCACCGCTTCGAGATCGAGCAGCGCCGCTGCGTTCGTCAACGCGCCTGCAATCGCGGGGCACGCGGTGTCGAGCCATTGTTCCGTGAGCCGCCACAAATCCGCCGACAACGCGCGATGATCGTGCGCGGCAGCGGCGGGCGCGCCCGCATCGACGAACAGTTTTTCGAGCACGAAGCCCGAGGCTGCATGCAGCAACTGACGCGCAGGTAGTCGCGCATTGCCGCCCGTAATCGGAATCGAACCGACGGCGCCCGCGTTGTCGTGCGGGCCGCCGTGCAGGCGTCCGTCGATCACGAGCCCGCCGCCGATGAACGTGCCGACGAACAGATACAAAAAGTTGTGGATGCCGCGCCCCTGGCCCATCACGAGTTCGGCGGCGCAGGCGGCTGTCGTGTCCTTCGCGAACTCGACGGGCAGGCCCGTCATCGAGGCGATGCGCGCGCGGATGTCGATGTCGTTCCATGCATCGAGCGCCTCGGGCGGCGCGCCGAGAAAATCGCGCCAGCCGCCCAGCCACAGCGGCGCCGCGACGCCCATGCCGACCACTTTCTCGCGCCGCGCGCCGAGCGCGTCGTTGATACGCGCAAGCTTTGCTTCGAGCGAAGGGAACAGGGTGCGTGGATCGGGATACGCATACTCTTGCACTTCGCGGCAGCAGACGCGGCCGAGAAAGTCCATCGCGAGCACATCGAGACTGCGCCGCCCGACCTTCACGCCGATGGTATAGGCGCCTTCCGCGCGCAACGCGATGGGCACGGAAGGTTGCCCGATGCGTCCGCGCACACGCGCCTGCTTTTCCAGCAGACCGTCGTCGATCAGCCGCTCGACGATCATCGATACCGTTTGCATCGACAGACGCGTGAGGCGGCCGACGTCGGCCTTCGGCAGCGCGCCGTGCAAACGGATCGCCTGCAGCACGATGCGTTCGTTGAACTGGCGCATGCCGACCTGGTTCGAGCCGACGGTGCGTTTGAGCGGTGAGCGTGTGCCCGTATCCATTGATGTAATCGCGTTAGCGCTGCCCGTTCGTCATGCGATGGCCCGCACGTCGGCCTGTTTCGCGCCCGTCATGATGGCAACGGCATCCGACATGTGGATGTCGCTCTTGTTCACGAGCGCCGCGCGGCGTCCGAGCCGCTGGATATGAATGCGGTCGGCGATCTCGAACACATGTGGCATGTTGTGACTGATCAGGATCACGGGCAGGCCGCGATCGCGCACGCGCCGGATCAGTTCGAGCACCATGTTGCCTTCCTTCACGCCGAGTGCAGCGGTCGGTTCGTCGAGTATCACGACGTGCCGCGCGAACGCTGCACTGCGCGCGACGGCCACGCCCTGGCGCTGCCCACCCGACAACGTCTCGACGGCCTGGCGCATCGAACGGATGCCGATTTGCAGGTCTTTCATCGCATTGGTCGCTTCTTCGAGCATGCGGCGCTTGTCGATCATCTTGAAGATCTTGCCGCGCCAGCCTGGCTTCACCAGTTCGCGCGCGAGGAACAGGTTTTCGGCGATGCTCATCGCGGGCGCGACGGCGAGGTCCTGATAGACGGTTTCGATGCCTTGCTGACGCGCGTCGAGCGGGCTGCGGAACTTGACGGCCTTGCCGTCGAGCAGCAGATCGCCTTCATCGGGCACGAGCGCGCCGGACAATGCCTTGATCAGCGACGACTTGCCTGCGCCGTTATCGCCGATCACGGCCATGATTTCGCCGGGCATCACTTCGAAGTCGCAGCCATCGAGCGCGGTGACGTGGCCGTAGCGCTTGATGAGTCCGCGCGCCTGCAGAACGGGCGTCTTGACGTTGGCAGTGGAGAGAGGGGTCGACATGACAGGCTCCTTCAAATAACGGTCAGCGTGCGCCACGGCGCGACAGCTTGTCGGCAGCAACAGCGAGAATCACGAGAATGCCGGTGATCAGCACCTGGTACACCGACGACACGCCCATCAGCGTCAAGCCATTGCGGAACACGCCGACGATCAGCGCGCCCAGCAGCGTGCCCGCAATCGAGCCGCGTCCGCCGAACAGACTCGTTCCGCCGAGCACGACAGCCGTGATGCTGTCGAGGTTCTCCGTCTGACCCGCCTGCGGATCGCCGACGCCCGTGCGCGATACCGAGAGCAGCGCGGCGATGCCGTAGATCGCGCCCGACAGCGTGTACACGGTGATCAGGATGCGCTGTGCGGAAAGGCCCATCAGGCGCGCAGCTTCCGGGTTGTTGCCGAGCGCGTACAGGTGGCGGCCCGGCACCGTGTCGCGCAGCACGAACCATGTCCCGAGGTACATCAGCAGCGTGAGCACGGTGCCGTACGTGACGGTGGCCGGTCCGAGGTTCAAGGTGTTGCCGAAGAACATGATCGCGTCAGGCAGATTCGACACGCTTTCCGCATTCGAATAGATCTGCGTGACGGCGAATGCGATATTCAGCGTGCCCAACGTAACGATGAACGCGGGCAGCTTGATACGCGTGATCAGCACGCCATTGAGCAAACCGAACAGCGTACTCGCGCCGACGCCGCAAATGATCGCG
This sequence comes from Paraburkholderia bengalensis, assembly GCF_037126505.1. Classification (NCBI taxonomy): domain Bacteria; kingdom Pseudomonadati; phylum Pseudomonadota; class Betaproteobacteria; order Burkholderiales; family Burkholderiaceae; genus Paraburkholderia; species Paraburkholderia bengalensis. Next base: position 108,342 of record NZ_JACFYJ010000016.1, on the reverse strand, counting down.
ATGACAGGCGGCACGCCCATCACGACGGCGAACTTCGTCATCACGATCGAGCCGAGCGCCATCACCATCCCGCACGACAGATCGATGCCGCCCGTGAGCACGATCAAGGTCTGGCCGATCGCGATGACGGCGACGACCATCGTCTGCTGCAGGATCAGCGACAGGTTCTGGAACGACAGGAAGCGGTTGCTCTGCGAGATGAAGAAGATGCACGCAAGCACCAGCGCAATCAGCGGGCCGGCTTCGGCAAGCGTCGGCAGATGCTCGACGAAGCGGCGGTGGTTGTGGGCGGGGACGGTGGGAGTCGACATGATGTGTTTCCTCGAAGCAATGCATGAGCGGTGTGCGGCAGGCGTTCAGAACCTGCCGCGCTCATGCTGAAGAACATGCGGAGAAAATCTCTCCGCTATTGCATGACGTACGCGATTACTTGTTGCCCCAACAGTTGTCGAGGCCGAACTTCGTATCCTTGCTGTCGACGCCGTTCTGCGGCTTGTCGGTAATCAGCGTGACGCCCGTGTCGTGATAGCCCGTGGGCTTTTTGCCTGTCTTCGCGTAGTCGACGCCCGCATCGACGCCGAGCGATGCCATCTTCAGCGGGTATTGCTGCGACGTCGCGGCGATCTGGCCTGCCTTCACGTTGCGCACGCCTTCGCAGCCGCCGTCGATCGATACGATCATCACGCTCTTGTCCTTGCCCGCGCTCTTCAGCGCGCGATACGCGCCCGCCGCGGCCGGTTCGTTGATCGTGTAGACGACATTGATATCCGGCGATTTCTGCAGGCAGTTTTCCATCGCCGTCTGGCCCTTCGCCTGATCGCCCCGCGTGTCCTGGCTGCAGACGATGGCGGGGTCGCCTTCCTTGATGCCGAAGCCCTGCAGGAAGCCGTTGTGACGCAGCACGCCGACGGACACGCCGGGCGCGAGATCGAGCGTCGCGATCTTCGCGGGCTTGCCGCCCATCGCGGCCTTCGCGTACTCGCCGATCAGCACGCCGGCCTTGAAGTTGTCGGTGGCGAAGAGGGCGTCGGTCGCGTCTTGCGGATCGGTCGGCGTGTCGAGCGCGATCACCAGCGTGCCGGCGGCACGCGCCTTCTTGATGCTCGGCACGATCGCTTTCGTGTCGCTCGGCGTGATGAGGATCGCCTTCGCGCCCGCCGTCGTCATGTTCTCGATCGCCGTGACTTGCGACGCGTTGTCGCCGTCGAACTTGCCCGCTGCCGTCAATAGCTTGGCGCCGTCCTTCTGCGCGGCGGCTTCGGCACCTTGCTTCATCTTGACGAAGAAGGGATTGGTATCGGTTTTCGTGATCAGGCCGACGACGGGCTGATCGGCGGCAAGCGTCGCGCTCGCACACCAGAGCGCCGACGCGGCGATGCAGGCGGCGGCGACGCCTTTGGCGACAGGTTGCATGCGGGACGCAGGACGCTGTGGCCTGCGGAAATTCGGGTTCATGGGACGCTCCTCCGGATGATTGACAACGACGTTGTGAACAGCAGTCGGTTCAACGGCCTGGGCGGGCGCTCGTCGCGCCTTCTCGATGCGTTCGCCAGACAGACAGCCCTGGCGACGCGCGGCCTTACTAAATCAAGTTGTTTTAGTTAGTACAGCAGCGTCGTCTGCGAAAATCAAGGCGAGAGTTTTGGTGCGGTGCGGAGAGTATTCGGCGTCGAATTCGATGAAAGCCTTGCCTGATAAGGCTTCGCGCGGAAACGAACGGAAGTGCAAGGGGCTGCAGATACGGGTAAATCAGGAGCGCGGCGTATGCCCGAATTAAGTTCTTTTGTTCAGTTAATGGGCAAATGCTCGGAAATTCCGATGCTGACGCATAGGCAGGCGGGACCGCCGCTTGCTGTACCTGGACGGGAGGCGCAACACGCGCGGCAGGCGGAGGCTCGACGTGAAAACGATCCACAATCGCGCGCTGCATTTCGTCGTAACGCATCCTGCGCAATTCGCGCTGCAGGTATGCAAAGCGTTTCGGAAGAACCAGGGGCTGCTGCTCGCGGGCGCGATTGCGTATTACGCGCTGCTGTCCATCGTGCCGCTTCTGATACTCGTGGCGATAGCGTTCAGCCACTTCGTCGGCGAGCAACGGTTGCTCGAAACGCTGACGCGGTTGCTCGAATGGCTCGTGCCGGGACAATCGCGCGCCATCGTCAAGGAGTTGGCCAACTTTCTTGCGCATCGCTCGGTGATCGGCTGGTTTCTCGTCGTCACGATGATCTTCTTTAGTTCGCTAGCCTTCACGGTGCTGGAAAACGCGTTGTCGATCATCTTCGTGCATCGTGTCGCGATCCGGCGCAGGCATTTTCTCTTCTCGGCAATCCTGCCTTATCTGTTTAGTCTTTCGCTGGGTATCGGCGTGCTGCTCGTCACGTTCGTCACAAGTAGTCTGCAGGCTGTCGCGAGCGATAGCATCCTGCTGTTCGGTCATGCAATTTCGTTGACGGGCGCGACGCGCGTCGTGCTTTACCTGTTCGGATTGGCGGGCGAGATTTTCGTGCTGACAGCGATCTATCTGGTGATTCCCGCGGGCCGCACCACGTTGCGGCATGCGCTGTTCGGCGCAGTGGCCGCTGCCGTGCTATGGGAAATCACGCGTCGCGTGCTGGTGTGGTACTTTGCGACGCTCTCGCAAGTGAGCGTCGTCTACGGTTCGCTGACGACGGCCATCGTCGTCCTGTTTAGTCTCGAGGCGCTGGCTACGCTGATGCTGTTCGGTGCGCAACTGATTGCCGAATACGAGCGGCTCAACGCGGGACCGAAGGAACCTGCTGCGCGGCCATTCGTCACGAGCTGAGAACATGCGCAATGGAGCGTCCGGAGTTAACGGCATCTGAACCACAAACTTTATGGTCATTTGCAGACTTGTTCTATTTCCACTTTTGACCGACAGAAGATTGCGCGCCGGTCACAGATTCGTCATGAGCTGCCGACGATAATCCCGTCGCCCGTCAACTAGCCGATTGCGAACGGGCAGCACTGCCGCAGAGCAGTGGCAGACCACGGGGAAAACCACATGACCATCCGTCACCGCATCACTCTACTCGTGGTGTTGATGCTGGTTGCCTTGTCGGCAATCGGCGGATACGCCGTCTATCAGACTCGCGGCAGTGCCGGCGACGTTCGCCAGGTGACACAGGGCGTCGTACCCAGCGCACTCGCGTCGGCGGATCTCGTCTCGCAGGTCAAGGACGTGCAGCTCGCGACGATGACGCTCGTCTATGCGCCGGACGCCAACATGGTCGAGCAGGCGCAAAAAGAACTCGCAGCCAAAGAGAAATCACTGCGCGAAGCACTCGACGTGCAGGCCAAAGCCGCCGCGAGCCACGCACAGGAAGGACTCGTCACGCAGGCGCGCGACAGCCTCGCGAATTACTTTGCCGCCATCAACGACACGGCGAAAATGAAGGCAGACGGCAAGAACGATATAGCGCAAGCCTATTTGTTCGCCAATGTCGCGCAGTATCGCGACGAGCTGGAGGGGATTGTGGAAACGCTGCGCATTGAAAAGAACCGTCAGAAAGACGACGCGATCGATGCGCTCAACGCAGGCCTCGCCACCACGACGACGGCGATCGGCAGCGCCTCTGGCGCGGCGATTCTGGTCCTGATCGCGATCGGCCTGTTGCTGTATCGCCAGATCACGCGGCCGCTGCTGCACATGCAATCGATGATGAGCGAGATCGCGTCGAGCCAGGATTTCACGCGCCGCGTGCCTGTCGGGCGCATGGATGAAATCGGCCATTCGATCGTCGCATTCAACGGCATGATCGAGAAAATCCAGCAAAGCTCCGCGCAACTGAAGCAGAAGACGGCCGACATTCAGGCCATGTTGCAGAACATGCAGCAGGGCATTCTGACGGTGGTGGAGGGCGCCGTGATTCACTCGGAGTATTCGGCGTATCTGGAAGCGATCTTCGAAACGAAGGACATCGCCGGGCGTCCTTTGATGGACCTCGTATTCGGCGACAGCGAACTCGGTGCGGATACCGTCTCGCTAGTCGACGCCGCCGTGCACGCGTGCATTGGCGAAGACAGCATCAACTTCGAATTCAACCAGCATCTGCTTGTCAACGAACTGACGCGCATGATGCCCGATGGCCGTGTCAAGACGCTCGATCTGAGCTGGTCCGCGATCACCGACGAATCCGATACGGTGATGCGCCTGATGCTCTGCGTGCGCGACGTGACCGAGTTGCGCGAGCTTGCGGCGCAAGCGGGCGAGCAGAAGCGCCGCCTCGAAATGATCGGCGAGATTCTCGCTGTGAGCGAAGAGAAGTTCCATCACTTTGTCGACAGCGCGACGGGCTTCATCAACGAAAACGAGCGCATCATTCGCCAGCACACGCAGGCGGACGGCTCGGCCGTCGCCGAATTGTTCCGCAACATGCACACGATCAAGGGCAACGCGCGCACGTACAGCCTTCAGCATCTGACGAGCGTCGTGCACGAAACGGAGCAGCGCTACGATGCATTGCGCCGCCCCGAAACGGCGCACGAGTGGGATCAGGAGCAGTTGATCGCCGAACTCGCGCGCGTAAAGGAAGCGTTGCAACACTATGCAACCATTAACGAAGTGAGCCTCGGCCGTCGCAAGTCCGCAGACGGAGGCGGCGTCGAGCGCTATCTGATGGTGGATCGCGAGCACATTCAGGAAAGCCTGCGGCTGCTAGACACGGCCAATACCACCGATATGCGCGATCTGCTGACAGCACGCGATGCCGTGCGCAGAACATTGCGACTGCTCGGCACGGAGAAAGTAGAGGATGTGCTCGCGGGCGTGCTGCAATCGCTGCCGTCGCTCGCCGCCGAACTCGGCAAGACAGCGCCCGTCGTGCGTATCGACGACAACGGTTATCGGATACGCACGCAAGCGGGCAGCGTGCTGAGGAACGTCTTCATGCATCTGCTGCGCAATTGCGTCGATCACGGCATCGAGCCGGCTGCGCAACGCGTTGCCCTCGGCAAGCCGGAAGCGGGTGTCATCGATATCGAAGTGGGCGTCGCGGAAAGCGCGTTGCAAATTACGCTGAGCGACGACGGACGGGGCCTCGCGCTGTCGCGCATTCGCGGCATCGCCGCGGATCGCGGCTGGCTCCATCCCGATTCGCAACTGAGCGATGAAGTGGTGGCAGAGTTTATTTTCCGTCCGGGCTTTTCGACCGCGCAAAACGTGACGGAAGTATCGGGGCGCGGCGTGGGCATGGATGCCGTGCGTGACTTCATCACGCGCGAAGGCGGACATATCGAGTTGCGCTTCACTGACGATCGCGTCGGCGCGGACTTCCGTCAGTTCCAGACGATCGTCTATCTGCCCGAGCACTGCGCAGTCGATAGCGTCGGCACGTCGATGCACGACGCCGCGAAAACGGTGACGTCGATTCAGGCGAATGCACTTTCCTAATAGCACGACGAGGACAGGTTGTGGTTGATCAGTTTGTGATCGAGGCTGCGATGGCGGGCGGCGTATTCGGTGCGCTGGCGGCTGCGCTCGCGCATCGGTGGTGGTACAGGCGAAGGGCCGTCGCCGAGCAGAACACGGCACGCGAGTCGCGCGACGCATTGCTCGCGCAAGCCGAAGCGCGTCATGCCGCCGATATCCGGCAGCACGAGCAGCAGGCGCGCGAACTGCATGCGCTTGTCGATACGTTGCGCGAGGATCTCGCGCAGCAGTTGGCCGAAGCAGACGGAGCACGCGCTGCGTTAAACGCATTGCAGGCGCACAAGGGCGAGTGGCTGCAGCAGGCGACGCGCCTTGCCACGGAGGCCGCCCGTTTGCGGCATCTGTCGGCCACATTCGAGCGCTGGCACGAGCAGATGATTTCGCTGATGGCGCAAAACCACGACATGCATGCGAAGAACAACGAGCTGTCGTCGATCGTGCGGCATGTGCTGATCGTGTCGCTGAACGCATCAATTGAAGCGGCGCGCGCGGGCGCGGCAGGCCGCGGCTTCTCGATCGTCGCGAGCGAAGTGCGCGCACTCGCGGCGCGCTCGCAGGAACTGTCGAAGAGCTATCACGACAGCCTGAACCGCAACGACCTCATTACGACGGCGACGTTTCAGGACATTCAGGCGGGCGGCAAGATGATCGCCGCGTCGCTGGCAAGCGTCGAATCGCTTGCCGGTCAGATTCAATCCCGGTTAGAGCAGGCGACGCCGTGATCAGTCAGCAAGCGAAAGACAGTTTCGAGCGGATCTTCATTCATTCCGCGCGCACGCGCTTGCCCATCGTCGCCGGCGAAGCGTGCGAAATCACCGCACTCGACGCGCAACAGACAGAGAGAGCGCTGGCGAGCCATATCGTCGTTCTGACTATTTCGTCGATCACATTCCGTTTTTTACTGGTGCTGCATTTCGACGACGACGCGATGACTCGGGAGTACTTTCTGCGCGGCGCAGAAGACCGCTCGCTTCCGCAAGCGCTGATGGAAGTCGGCAATCTGTGTTGTGGCGCGATCAATCAGCAGCTCGTCGAGTTCTTTCCGGATCTCGGCATGTCGACGCCTTACCAATTGAGCGGTGCGTGCGTGCCTTATCTGACGGAGTTGAAACCGGACCATCTGGCGGCATTTCGCGTGGGCATCGGCGCAAACGTACAACTGGGCGCGACGCTATGCCTGTGCGCGAGCGCGCCTGTCGATTTCGTCGCGCAAGTGGACCACGTCGAAGAAAGTGGGGGTGCACTGGAACTCTTCTGACGCGGCGCGCAGAGAGCTTTTTAATCAACGAAATGCGTCGTTTGAAAGGCGCTACGGGGTGAGCAATGGCAAAGGTACTGGTAGTCGACGATTCGAGCACGGTTCGAGATGAAGTGGCAGGTTTCCTGAGAAAGAATGGTCTCGATGTCGATACAGCGGTGGACGGCAAGGATGGTCTGGCGAAACTCAAGTCGTCGCCGGGCATTCGTCTGGTGGTCAGCGACGTCAATATGCCGAATATGGATGGCCTCACGATGGCCGAGAAGATTCGCGGCGAACTGGCCAATTCGAGCGTCAACATCATCATGCTGACGACGGAAAGCAGTCCCGCGATGAAAGAGCGCGGCAAGGCCGCGGGCGTGAAAGGCTGGATCGTCAAGCCGTTCAAGGGCGACGCAGTACTCGAAACATTCCGCAAACTCGCTAGCTGACAGTTCTGCATCGCATGGCAGGCTGGTCCCCGATGATGCGCGGGAGCCGGCCTTTTTGCATTTTGCTGACGCGCATGCTGAGAACCGGGTCATGCGGGATGGCTCATTTGAGCGCCTGTATGAAGCGCAATGCCGTGCATCCGAGGGGAAGATCAGAAAAGAAGTCTTTGCGGTGTATTTTCATATTTGCGCCATGTCATCTCATATGGCGGGTATCGGGGCGGCATGAATCACTTTTCGACAGCGTTGCAATAAGAAACGACAACGAAAGCAGATCTTGATTTATCTGCAGCCGCGGGCTTTGTGTTCCATGCGTTTCTCAGGCGGTTGCGAAAAAAGTCGCTTTACGGAACTTATGGAAAGCGTGAGTAATTGGAAAGTCAACGCCTTCGCAAGGTTTTTGACATTTGCCGGATGAAAAACCAGGCAGTAGAACAGAAGACGGCTGTCTTCTCATGTAATAGATGAACTCTAGCCAATTATGACTGGTCCGTGGCATAGTGCCGGTATCGTCAATCAGGAGTTCAATATGGCTACACTCGAAGCACTTCAAGCAAAGATAAAAAAGCTTCAGGCCCAGGCCGAAGCCATCGCGTCGAAAAAGTCGACGGTGGCGCTCGAGAGCATTCGGGAATTGATGGCAAAGCACAATCTGTCGACGGCGGACATCGATGCGCATCTCGGCCGTAAAAAGCGTGGCCGCCCTTCGCTCAAGTCGGCAGGGGTGCAGACTAAAGGCGTAGCCAAATACATCGATCCGAAAACGGGCGCTACGTGGACGGGGCATGGCCGCGCGCCGGCGTGGATCGCCAACGTCAAAGACCGCAACAAGTATCTCGTTGCTGGTGCGGCGAGGGCGGCTGTCACGCGCGTCGCTGTCAAGCGTGGACCGGGGAACGGTCAGCCGAAGGGTCCGCAGCCTGCGAAGTATCGTCATCCGGAAACGGGCGCCACCTGGAGCGGTCGCGGACCCGCTCCCGCCTGGCTGGCTGGCGAAAAAGACCGCAGCAAGTTCCTGGTCGACGGGGCAAACGTGGCTGGCTTGAATGGCGTCGCGCGGAAAAAGACAGCAGGGCGCAAGGCAGGAAGGCCGGCTCGGGCGTAAGAATCCGCTTCGCTGTGGGGCAGGTTTTTCCTGCCCCTTTCGCGTTAAAGATGACCTTTTTCAGGCCGTTCTTATCGCACTGCGGCAACGCATGTGCGAATCTTCTTCGCAAGCTTTGACGGGATGAGCCGCGCCTTGAAGCATTTGCTCGTCTAAAGCGCGCCAATTGACTGAGGTTGAACGTTGGTCGGATTCCGTCATTCGAGCCGATCCGCATATCGAACGATTGGCTTTCGCCGCACCGCGCGCGGCCTTGCCATCCGGCGCGCGATGCCCTGTTTCAGCGACGATTAGTGAAAGTCTCGCGTCTCCAGTTCAACCGACTGTCCCCCATTTCGCTGCAGCACGCGGCGGGCAGCGTCCTCGATAGCCTTACGATTGCCTTCGAACGCTGCAATCAGATCGTGCGACGACGTACCCGTATTGCCGAAATGGTCGTTCAGGGCGTCGATTGATACGCTGCACCATACCTCCTTTCCTTCGACGGTCGCTTCGAATGCGACTCGCGATGCGGCCACGACGTGCCGGCGGCTGGTGAATTCGATGGTCATTTGAGTTCTCCGTGAGTGCCAGGTGAGAGTCACGAACGCTCGCTTAACCGCCTTCCGGGCGATGGGGATGCGCGCCGGACGGGGGACTGAAGCATTCGCTTCGGTGCCGTCAGCAAGGATCGATCCAGTCTTTCGAATCTCCCGTCTTTGACGAGTGACATCGAGACGGCATCGCTCTCCAATGATAGGTCGGGTGTGGCGTAAAAGCCGGAAAGGTCCCCGAAACGACGCGGGAACGACCTGGAATCGACCCGGAACCTATTGATCCCGTGCGCCCGTGATCTGCGCGATGAGCGTTTTCGTTGCTGGCGAGTGCTCGAATTTGCGGAATACGGCTGCAACCTCGGAGATGATGGGTGCGCCTGCCAGCGTCTTGAACACGACATTCGGCACATTGACGACGCGGGTCAGCACATTAGGCACGACGGCCACACCGGCGCCGACGGAAACTTGCGTCACCACGGCCAGCAGCGTGCCCGGCGCACTGACGATACGTGGAATGAAGCGCCCGCGCCGCGCGACTTCCCGTGTACCGAGATCCTGCTCCGGCACGACGAAGGCTTCGCCGGACAATGCGCGCGCCTTGATCGGACCCGTCGCGGCCACGAGCGGGTGCTCGGCGGGCAGCGCCACGCAGAAGGCATCGCGCGCGAGCACGTGGGCGCGCAGCGACGGGGGCAATTCCACCGGCATGCGCACGAATGCGACATCGACGCGGCCTTCCATCAGCAGTCCGGGGAGTTCGCCCATCGGATGTTCGGTCGCCTGCACGAATGAAAGGGACTTCCCCGTTCCGAATCAGGCGCCCGTTGCGGGCGACGGCATCAAGGTGCCACGATGGGGTTCTCACGCTCCATCAACTCACTCGAAGGGGAAGTCCATGGCAATCGTAACGCTCGGAATAGATCTGGCCAAGAATGTCTTCGCGCTGCATGGCGTCGGGCCGACAGGTAAGCCTGAATTGGTACGACCTGAGATCCGCCGTAGTAGGCTGCTCGAACTCGTGGCCTCCCTACCTCCATGTCTTATCGGGATGGAAACCTGCTCGGGCGCACATCACTGGGCGCGGGAGTTCGAGAAGCTCGGTCATACCGTTCGTCTGATGGCACCAAAGTTCGTCGCTCCTTACCGAATGGCAGGCAAGCGTGGAAAGAACGATGCTAATGATGCAGCGGCGATCTGCGAGGCGGTTACGAGACCCAACATGAGATTCGTGCCGATCAAGACCATCGATCAGCAAGCGGAGTTGTTTGTCCACCGCGCACGTCAGGGATACATCGAAGAGCGAACTGCGCTTATCAACCGGCTTCGTGGTCTGCTTGGCGAGCTCGGAATCGCGTTACCGCTCAAGGCAAGCCTCATGCGACGGGATATTCATTCGATCCTGGAGGATTTACCCGGCTGGTGCAACGTGGTCGTTGGAGACATGCTCGTTCATCTCGCTGATCTGGACGAGCGGATCGCCACCTCCGACAGACATCTCGCCAAGATTGCGAAGCAAAATGACAGGGCTCGCCTGCTCATGAAACTCGCCGGCGTCGGCCCGACAACTGCTTCAGCCATTGTTGCCAGTATTGGGAATGGGCACGACTTTAAAAACTCGAGGCAATTCTGCGCATGGCTGGGCTTAACGCCGGGCCAGCATAGTTCAGGTGGCAAAGCGAGATTGGGCAGCATCACCAAAGCCGGAGATGCCTATCTGCGCACATTGCTCGTCATGGGTGCGCGGTCGCTTCTAATGAAGGCTGCGAACCACACCGATTCTGTCAGTCGATGGGCAATCAAGCTTAAAGAACGCCGAGGGTTCGGTCGCGCCGTGGTCGCCATTGCCGCGAAGAACGCCCGCATGTGCTGGGCCGCATTGCGATTGGGAGAATCGTTCAGGTTACCCACATAAAGCAACGTCAGAAATGACGCGAACTGCAGACAATTGCATTGTAGTTCGCGAGTTCCCGCATGGTGTGACGTGCAGTTGCTGATGAGTAAAGAGGTTGGACCTGCGCCGACGAATGCTCGCTCATGTTGTTGGGATGAACGACTGTGAAGTCCGGATGCCCGCTGTACGACTGGAGCCTTTGGCGCGCGTCTTTCATCAGGGACCACTGTCACTACGACAGTAACAATGTCCGTTTGTTGACACGCCGTCCATATACCTCGAACTCGTAGCAACCGCGGTAACAGCCACGGGCATTTGCATCACCACTGTCTAACCGCGCCGCGATCACGTGAGTCGGGGCCGATGGGATGGCGCTTGCTAAAAATGTGGAAGTCCTTGTAGAGAACATGAGGCCGTGCTTTGCGAAACGTGCGGATCTGCTTTTGCAAAATGCCCGAAAAAACCGCCGATCCCACGTAGCCGATATGGATGCGTCCCAGTTCGCCGCGCCCCGCGCGTTGGCCGACGTGCAGCGCGCGTTCGAATTGCGCGAGGGTTTCGCGCGCTTCGGCGAGGAAAGCTTCGCCCGCAGCGGTCAGCGCGACCGAACGCTTCGTGCGACGAAACAACTGCACGCCGAGCGCGTGCTCCAATTCCTGGATTTGCACGGTAAGCGTGGGCGGCGCGATGCCGAGCGCATCCGCGGCTTGTGCGAAATGCAGCCGCTCGGCGACAGCGATGAAGTAACGCAGATGTCTGAGCTCCACGGAGCGGATTGGGTATTAGGTGGAACCTAATTATATTGAACAAACGTCGCAATGAATGGAATAAAGAAAACTGGTGAAATACGCCTCTGCGTCGCCACTTTTTCCGAACCACGACAATGAGTTCGATCACCGCTAATCATTCTCTGTCTCGCGGCACGCCGCTGTTGCTGATCGCATCGATGGGCTGCGCGATGACAGTGCTTGACACCAACGTCGTGGGTATCGTGCTGCCTACCATCGCACGTGAATTGAATGCCTCGTTTGCCGACATCGAATGGGTGATCAGCGCGTACGTGCTTTGTTTTGCCGCGCTGTTGCTGCCAGCGGGATCGCTGGCGGATCGCTTCGGACGCAAACGCGTGTTTCTGATCGGGGTTGCGCTGTTCGCCGCTGCATCGCTGGCGTGCGGCGTCGCGCCGAGCGCTGCGCTGTTATATGTATCGCGCGCAGTGCAGGGTGTCGGCGCGGCATTTCTGCTCGCGCCCGCGCTCGCGATCATTGGTCACGCGTTTCACGACGAGCGCGAACGTGCGCGGGCGTGGGCTGTGTGGGGCGGCATCATGGGATTGACGATGGTTCTGTCGCCGCTGCTCGGCGGTGTCATCAATGCGTGGCTCGGCTGGCGCTGGGCGTTCGGGATCAACGTGCCCATCTGCGCGTTGCTCGCGACGGGCGTGGTGCGCATTGTCGACGAATCGCGCGACCCGACGCCGCGCTCGCTCGATCTTTGGGGAATTGCGCTATTCGCCGCGGCGATGTTCGCGCTGACGTGGGCGTTGATCGCCGGACCGGAGCAAGGATGGCTGAGCACGGCAGTGGCATGGCGTGCAAGTGCCGGTGTCGCGCTGTTCGCGGCGTTCGTCGGCGTCGAAAAGCGGTGCGCGCATCCGATGCTCGATCTCGCGCTATTCCGTTCGTTGCCATTCGTCGGCGCGATCGTTGCGATGTTTGCATATGCATCGTCGGCGCAGGTGATGGCGTCGCTGTTGCCGCTGTTTCTGCAGAATGTGCGCGGTGAAAGCGCGCTTGGCGCGGGCGTCGGCATGCTGCCGTTTGCGCTGGCGATGCTGGTATTTCCGCAACTGGGACGCAAGCTCGCCGCGTACATGGATTCGCGCCGGATTCTCACGCTCGGCCTCACGGTCGTCGCGTGCGGCAATCTCGCGATGATGGCCGCTGCGCGCAGCACGAGCCTTGCGTGGCTGATCGTCGCGATGGCGCTGCTTGGCAGCGGCGGCGGTCTGCTGAACGGCGAAACGCAAAAGGCGATCATGGGCACGGTGCCGCGCGAACGCGCAGGCATGGCTTCCGGCATCAGCACGACGTCGCGCTTCACAGGCATTCTGCTCGGCTTTTCCGGGCTAGGCGCGGTGCTCGCAGGAGGCGTGCGTTCCACCTTGAGCGGGCAGATGGCGCACGCGGGGCTGCCGATCGCGCCGGGCTTCGTTGAGCGCGTGATGGCGGGAGACTTCGAGCGGGCCTTCGCACTCTATGCGCCTGCGTCGATGGAGTCGCTGGTTCGCGTCGCGCACGCGAGCTATGGCTCGGGCTTCGCTCGCGCGTTCTGTGCGGCGGCCATCGTGGCGGGCGCAGCGGCATCGATCGTTTCGCTATCGATGAAGCGCAGCAAACGTTGATTGCACAGGCGGGAACCGATTACGATTAAAGGCTCTGTCAATGCGCGTCCCGCCGCGCGCCATTCCGATGACCCGATACGAAGCACTCGCCAATACGATGGCGGCTGAAATACGCTCCGGCAGCGTTGCCGTGGGCTCGCGCATGCCTTCCTTGCGGCAGGTGATCGCACAGCATGGCGTCAGTCAATCGACGGCTTTTCGTGCTTACTATTTGTTGGAAGAGTGGGGCCTCATTCGCGCTCAGGAGCGCTCGGGCTACTACGTCGCGCCGGGCGCTGCCGTGCGCGACCGGCGCGAAGTGACGGCCGCGCGCGCGCTGGCCGAATCCGCGAAAGTCGATATCAGCGAGCTTGTTTTCAGCGTGCTGGAAGCGGCCAAACATCCCGGCGTCGTGCAGCTCGGCTCAGCGTTCCCTTCGCCGCTGCTGTTTCCGCTGCCGCGGCTAGCGAGGTCGCTTGCGCAAACCTCGCGGACGATGAACCCGTGGAGCACGGTGGTCGACTTGCCGCCTGGCAACGAAGCGCTGCGTCAGCAGATCGCGCTGCGCTATCTGGGGATGGGACTGTCACAGCCGCTCGATGAAATCGTCGTCACCAATGGCGCACTCGAAGCATTGAACCTGTGCCTGATGGCAGTGACGCGTCCCGGCGATCTCGTGGCCGTCGAGTCGCCGGGTTTTTACGCGGCGCTTCAGGCAATTGAGAGACTCGATCTGCGCGCGGTCGAAATTCCCGTTGATCCGGGCACGGGGCTCGATCTCGATATGCTCGCGCAAGCCCTCGACAAGCATTCCATTCGCGCATGCTGGTTCATGACGAATTATCAGAACCCGACGGGCGCGACGATGCCGCTAGAAAAGAAACGGGCGCTCGTCGAATTGCTCGCGCGGCATCAAGTGCCTTTAATCGAAGACGATGTCTATGGCGAGCTGCATTTTCAGGCGGAGTATCCGTTGCCCGCCATGGCGTTCGACAAGCAAGGACTCGTCATGCATTGCAGTTCTTTCTCTAAGACGCTCGCACCAGGCTACCGCATCGGCTGGGCGGCAGCGGGCCGCTTTGCCGAGAAAGTGCAGCGCGCAAAACTGATGACGACGCTTTCAGCGAGTATTCCCGTGCAGGCGGGCATTGCCGATTACCTGCAGCATGGCGGTTACGACCGGCATCTGCGCAAGCTCCGCACGGCATTGCGCGCGCAACTCGATGCGATGAATCTCGCGCTGCGCCGCGCGATGCCGAAGGGCGTGCGATGGACCTGCCCGTCGGGCGGCTATTTCGTGTGGCTCGAACTACCCGCTCAGGTGGATGCGCTCACGCTGCACCGGCAGGCAATTGAACATGGCGTGAGCATCGCGCCCGGGCCCATTTTCTCGGTGTCGCGCAGTTTCCGGCATTGCGTGCGGCTCAATTTCGGGCATCCGTGGAATGCCGATATCGAGCGCGCGGTGCGTGTGCTCGGCGATCTGATCACGCGCGCGGTGCAGGCTTAGCGAGCCCGTCGCGCCGCTTCAATGCGCGACGGCCACGGCGATTCTCGCGATGGCGAACAGCAACGCGCCGAAACTCGCGGCCAGTACCACAGCCATCACGGGCAACAACGGCAATTTGACGGTCGCAAGATCCGCCTCGTGCCCGGCGGCGCGTCGCACGCCGAAGAAACTCCACAACACCATCCGCATCATGTTCAGCAAAGCCATTTGTGTTCTCCGGCAGCTCGCGCAACATCACGCGTCGTCATGTGCGGATCGTAGGCGCGCGGCGCCGAACGCATAAGAAGCAGTTGGTCCCTTTTTCAGCGCAGCAGCGATGCGGCCGCGTGTCGCATCGTTGATGCGGTAGAAACGACCTGTTCGATGCCATGATCGGTAATAAATGCACGAATTGGCGCGCCGAAGCGGGAACATCCATTGCGGCAATCGAATGCGCTCATTTTCAAAGGAGGCAAACGATGGGCTCAATCAATCCGCAAACGCGCAGGACAGGAGGGGCAGAGATCGTCGGCGGCGGGGTTGGCGAAGGTCCGGGGCCGGAGGTGATGGCGGCCTCGACGCTCGACGGAACAAAAGTGTATTCGTCAGATGGCGAACATGTCGGCAAGATTTCGGACATCATGCTCGACGTTCGCAGCGGGAGAATCGCGTATGCCGTGCTATCCGAAGGCGGTTTTCTCGGCATGGGCGCGAAGCTGCATGCCATACCGTGGAGCGCGCTGACACTCGATACGGACCAGAAATGCTTTCACGTCGATATCAGCGCACAGCGGCTAAAGGACGAACCGGGTTTCGACAAGGACCATTGGCCGTCGATGGCCGATGCGCGGTGGGGCGAATCGCTGCACACGTATTACAACCGTGATCCGTACTGGATTTCGCGCAGCGACTACGTCGACCCCGACGTGCCGCCCACTGCGCATTGAGATGAGGTGTCAAGCGCCGCGCAAGTAGCGCGATGCAGTGCCGCTTTCGGGCGGCACTGCGTTTTCGGGCTTGACGTCAAGCTGTTCGATGCAGGTCAGACCTTGACGGCGGAAGCTTCGTAGATCTCGTCAATGGCCTCAGCGAGTTTCGCGTTGAATTCGCTGTCGCTCATCTGCTTCTTCAGGTCGTTGATCAGCGCGCGCGAGAAGCTCGCAATCATGCCGTGATTTTCCGCCAGCTTCTTGCAGGCTTCCGTGCGCGTGTAGCCGCCCGATAGCGCTACGACGCGCGCCACACGCGGATGCTCGATCAACGGCTTATAGAAGTCCGCCACGTCGGGGATGGTCAGCTTGAGCATGACCTGCTTGTCGGCGGGCAGTGCGTCGAGCCCTTTCTTGATCTCGTCGCGCAGCGACTTTTCGGCGCCTGCCTTGTCCGGCGTCTTGATCGACACCTCGGGCTCCAGGATCGGCATGAGCCCTTGCGCGTCGATTTGCGCGCCGTATTCGAACTGCTGCTTGACGACTGCCGCGATGCCCGCCGGCGAGTTCTGCTCGATCACCGAACGCATCTTCGTGCCGAAGATGCCCAGCTTGCGCGCGCGTTCGAGCAACGCGTCGAGTCCGGGAATCGGCTTCATCAGGCGCACGCCGTCGCTTTCCGCTTCAAGTCCCTTGTCGACCTTCAAAAACGGCACCACGCCCCGGTCTTCCCACAGAAACGAAGGCACGGGCTTGCCCTGGGCCTGACCGTCCATCGTGGCTTCGAACAGGATTGCCGCGATGACCTTGTCGCCCGTGAAAGCCGGGGCCGTGATGATGCGCACGCGCATTTCATGGATGAGCTTGTACATTTCGGCGTCGCCGTTGTAGGCGTCGTCCGGTATGCCGTACTGCCGCAAGGCGCCAGGCGTAGAGCCGCCGCTCTGGTCGAGCGCGGCGATAAAGCCGGCCTTATCAGAAATCTGCGCCAACATTTTTTCATTTGCCACGGACGTTTCCCTCCTTGAACAACTGATTGATGACCTGCGTTTCCGACCCGACAAGTGTAAGGCATTGCCGTGCAGGCTCCTACATCGTGCGAAGTGCGGCCACAGCACAGACAAGCGAAGAATGTTCCAGGCCTGCTTTTCAGGCATCGCGCGCGCGAATGCGTAGTTCCATGAATCCCGTTTGCGGGTCCGTTTCGCGTGAGAACGCGTGGTCAGGCAACAGCGCGAGCAGAATCTCAGCAGTCGTTCGCACGATGCAGCCGCGCGCCACGTGTCCGCCGTAGAGTCGGCCCGCCGCGTCCGATACCGAGATGTGCAGATGTGCGCCGTCCGGCGCAATGGAGCCGGCCAGCGTCAGGATTTCGAGGTCCGCGCGCAGTTCCGTCGGCTGCGCGATGCCAGCAAACCGCAATTGCGCCACACCAAGACTCCCGATGCCTTGCACTACGAAGGCGGCCTGGCTGCCAAGCTGGCGGGTAGTTTCTTCGAGCGCGTCGCGCAGGTCCTGGCCGGGCTGAAGGCGGAGGGGATGAGCTCGCATGGATGGTCTCCGTCGGGCGTGCTGGCATCGTGCGAAAGCGCGGCGTCGCGCGCCGCTGCATCGATACAGTAGCAGTAAGATCGTTTCGCGGGCCGCGCGGCCTGGCAGACGCCGACCTGAACCTCCAGACATTGCGAATCGCGATGAAAACGCTGCTGCGAGCAATCGTGACACTGGGATGCGTGGCGGCCGCCATCGGCGTGCTGTTCATTCCGCTACCGCACGCCGTCGAGCTGCCGACGCGTATCGTCACCGTGATGCCGATTGCGCGCCCCCGGACCGTTGTTTTCGATTATGTGACGACGCCCACGCACTGGCCCGCCTGGCATCCGTCGTCGCTGTCGGTGACGGGCGCCACGGATCATTCGCTGGCAATCGGCGAGCAGACGACGGAAGCGTTTCGCGTCGCGGGAAGACGCGGGCAGGTGCTGTGGACGGTCGTCGAGCGCGATCGCCCCGCCCGATGGACGATCGACGGCACGATTGACGGTCGGCCCGCGGGCACGGTCAGCTACGCGCTGACACCGGATGCGAACGGCACGCAGTTCGAGCGCACTTTTATTTACCGCTCGCCGACGCTGTGGTTTGCGTTGCTGAACGCCGCGTTGCTGCGCGCGAAGATTCAGGCGGAATCCGACGAAGCCGTCGCGCGGCTCAAACGCGTTCTTGAAGCGCAGTAGCTGCCGGCGCGTTTCAGCACGATCGTCCGCAAGCAGTCAAATGCGTCGAGTCACGACGCGCGTTGCGACGCGACCGACGGCGCTTTGCGCTTTAACGCGAGCGCGACGCCGCTCAACGTGAGCGCCATCGCCAGCGCTTCTTTCCAGCCTAGCGGCTCGCCCAGCGCGAGCGCCGCGGCGACGATGCCCATGATCGGCACGAGCAGCATGCCGATCGACGCGATCTGCGGCGGCAGATGACGCAAAGTCGCGAACCACGCGAGATAGCACGCGCCCATCGGCACGAGCGTCATGTAGATCAGCACGGCCCAGCCGTCGGCGTGCAGCGAAGCGGGATCGGGGTGCTCGATCAACAGGCCCGCGACGATCATCGGCATGCAGCCGAGTCCGACCTGCCACGCAACGAGGCTGATCGGCGCAACGGGAATCGGCGTGCGCGCGATCACGGTGCCGAGCGCGAACAGGACGGCGGCGAGCAGCGCGAACGCGATGCCCGCGATCTTGCCCGCGTCGAACGCGATCGCGCGTCGCGAGCAGCACGACGACGCCCGCCAGACCGAGCAGCAGCGCGAGAAACTCGATGGCAGACGGCCTGCGCGAGAGCAGCGGCCACGCGAGCAACATCGCCCAGATCGGCATCGTGTAGACGAGCAGTGCGCCTTCGCTGACGCTCAGCCATTTCATCGACAGCGTTGAAAAGCCCATCCACGCGAACACATTCGTGCATGCGGCGATCAGCAGGCGCGGCACGTACTCGCGCGGTACGCGCGGCCGCTCGCCCGCGCAGATGGCAACGATGCCGAGCAACACGGCGGCCGTCACGCCCGCCACGCCGCGCGAAAAGAGGGGTGGCCATTCGCGCAGCAGCACTTTCATCGCGGGCCAGTTGAGCGCCCATCCCGTGGCCGTTACCAGCAGGTACACGAGCCCTGCCCAGCGTGGATGCTTCATCGACATTTCGTATGAGTTTTTTCGCGAGGCTCGATGATACGGCGTTCTGCCATGACATGGATTTCTCCGTTGCAGACAATGCGACATCTCAGGCAAACGATTGCGTTGTATGCTTGTCGTTCGGGCGCATTGGTTTGCGTGCAAAGCTTTCTTCAGACGGAATCGGCGCAAAGAAAGTACTGAAACTGCGGGCAAGATGGCGAGTCAGACAAGCAGACACGCGCTCCGGCGGCGCTTCAAAATGGGCACATGTCGCGCGTTTTCAACGGACAAACGTTTGCCGTGCGGCCTTCAAGGGTTCGCCCGGACTGATCGCTGCCGAATGGAATGAGATAGTTTGCGTGCGGAAATATCCGTGCATGGTTCATGAAAGCATCACGAAACACAGGTATATCGCAGTTCACGAGAGGCTGAAAATGGAACAGTCCTTACGCAACTTCGCGCTTTCTACCAACGGCCAGTCTGTGACTTTCGACATCGTCGTGCAAAAGCGTGCGATAGGCTGCTCGATCACGCGCGATGCGCTCGAGCAGCATTTCTGGCTGGAGCGCGGTGCAGACGAATCGCATTTGTCGAAGGCGTTCGGCAACGGCGAGCGCCGCATTGCCGCCGTTGCAGAACGCAAGGCGCTGGCGAAGGGGTCGACGCACGTGTCAATCACGGCAGACGATTTCGAATACCGCTGAGCGCTCGCGCATCCCGTCACTCTGACGACATCGGCGCGTGGCGCCGCCGCTCGCGCGCCTCACGTGGTGCCCGCGCCGCGCGGGATCGCACCGCGCGCCTCCCTGCCGTTGCGCTTGAACACGGAAGTCGTCCGTTGTCGATAGCCTGCGCCCTTCGGATTCGCGAGACCATGAACAAACTAGTTCGCGCCATTGCATTCGCTGCGGACAAGCACCGCAACCAGCGTCGGAAGGATCACGAGGCCTCGCCATATATCAACCATCCAATCGCATTGGCCAATGTGCTGGCCAATGAAGCGGGGATAGAGGACGAGCGTGTCCTCATTGCCGCCGTTCTTCACGACACCATTGAAGACACGCAGACCACCGGGCAGGAACTGTGTCACCTGTTTGGGAAGGACGTGACGGACATCGTCATGGAAGTCACCGACGACAAAGCTTTGCCGAAAGCGGAGCGCAAGCGGCTGCAGATCGAGCACGCCGCCTATATCAGTACCGCTGCCAAACTGGTTAAGCTGGCCGACAAAATCTGCAACCTGCGCGATATTGCAACGAGTCCTCCCGCCGACTGGCCGCTTCAACGGAAGCTCGAATACTTCGACTGGGCAAAGAGTGTCGTCGATGCGCTGCGCGGTGTGCATCCTGGGCTGGAAGCGCTGTTCGATGAGGCGTATTGCGCCGGGAAAGAAGCGCTGTCCAGATAAATTCGCGCCAAACGAAAGGCCAGTGTCTTTGCAGGCACCGGCCTTTGTTCATGACAGCGCCGCAACGCTACGCTTCAAGTGCCAGGGTGGCGAACGTGGCAAGCCAATGCTCGCCCATGTAGTCGCCTGCCACGTGCTGCAGCGCGCTTTCCAGATGCATATCCGCGGCTTCGAACAGCACTGCGCGGCGCGCATCATCGTTGGGCAGCGCGCGCGCAAGCGAGCGCTGGCACCATGCGCGGCTCAGATTCAGCCCATCGAGATGGGCGATCTTGCCGTCGCTGCGGTCCGAAACGGTGGCCGGCACGAACAGCGTTGCAGGCTGGCGCTGCGCGAGATCGGGCAAGAAGCGCGTGAACCAGTCCACGAATTCGGCGGGCGCCAACACGCGGCGCATCAACTCCGCCTCGATCAACGCAGGCGAAAGGAATTCGTCGCCCGAGGGTTCCCATGCCTGGCAACCTGCATCGTTCAGATACCAGCGCTTCGCTGTGTCGCCGATCAGCGTCGACAGCGAATCGCGCTGCGTACGATGCGCGAAATCGAGCGTGAGCGCCAACGCGAACGCGGTATTGAAATGCGTGCCGACGCGCAGCGGATACGTCGCGTTGGGCAAGAACGTTTCGAAGCGCTCGACGAACGCCTGCGTCAGTGGCTCGATGGTCTTCGCCCATCGCTGCGCCTGCGGCAGCTTCATCGACGCCGCCTGGCCCGACAACGCGAGTAGCCAGGCCCATCCATACGGACGCTCGAAGCCACGGTTGTGCGGCAAATCGAGGTACGCGCGTTCGCCAGCGACGTTGTGTTCGGTGAAGTGCTCGTCGATCACACCGATGATGCGCGGCGCCTCGGGCAACTCGGGGAAGCGTTCGATCAGATGCATCAGCAGCCAGTAGCCGTGCACGCATGAGTGCCAGTCGTAGCTGCCGTAGAAGATAGGGTGCAGCGCGCGCGGACCTTGCACGTCTTGCGGTCCGGCAAGTGAATGCGTGAGCTTGTTCGGATACTCGCGCGTCAGATGTGAAAGCGCGAGTCCAGCAAATTTCGATGCGATCTCGGAGGTGAGCAGGGCAGTCATCGACGCCTCGTCCTAACAGACATGGGTTACGGTCGGGCTCACGGACCCTCGTGCGGGCCTCGCGGGCAAGGTGCACATTCTGCCCCTAACGAACCGCTTTTGTCATGTGCATGACGTGCTGCAGCGCGGCTTAGAACAGTTCGCGCAGCCGGTGATAGAGCATGCCGAGTTCCAGCGCGGGACCGCGCAGCGCCGGGCCGCCGGGAAAGCGCGCGTGCCTGATCTTCGCGAACAGCTCGAGAGCGCTCGTGTCGCCCGTCATCGCCTTGGCGACGATGCGGCCAGCGATGCCCGTCAGCGCGACGCCGTGTCCCGAGAAGCCTTGCACATAGAAGTAGTTCGGATCGATCGAACCGAAATCGGGCGCGCGATTGCGCGTGATGTCGACGAAGCCGCCCCACGCGTATTCGATTTGCGCGTCGGCGAGTTGCGGAAAGACGATGAGCATGCGCTTGCGGATATCGTCGGTGAGTTGCGCGGGCGATGCGCCCGTCGAACTGGCGCGGCCGCCGAACAGCATGCGATGATCCGCCGACACGCGAAAGTACTCGAGGAAGAAATTGTTGTCGCAAATGGCGGGACGGTTCTTGATCAGCGCATCGGCGCGCTCCTTGCCGAGCGATTCCGTCGCGACGATGTACGACGCGATCGGCGCGATCCGTGCCGCGATGGCGGCGGGCAGCACGTTGCCGAGCGTCGCGTTGCCGCACGCGGCGACGAAACGGCAGCGCACTTCGCCCGTTGCGCTCCGCACGACGGGCCGCGCGCCGCGCACCACTTCCAGCACAGGCGAATGCGCGAACAGTTGCGCGCCTTCGCGCCGCGCTGCATCGGCGAGACCCAGGCAGTACTTGAGCGGATGCAGATGCCCGGACAACGCATCGTAGACGCCCGCCAGATAACGGTCGGACGCGATGCGCCCGCGAATCTCGTTCCCGTCGATCCACGACAGATGCGGATAGCCCCAGCGCTGCATGACGGCATCCATCCATGCACGCAGGTCGGGAACGCGCTTTTCTTTGGTCGCAACCGTCATGAAGCCCGGAGTGAAATCGCAATCGATTTCATAGCGCGCAATCCGTTCGCGCACGAGCTTGACGGCCTCGACAGATAGCGCCCACGCGGCGCGTGCACCTTCCAGACCGAGCTGTTTCTCGATGATGTCGTCTTTTGCGAAGCCGGCGAGCAACTGGCCGCCGTTGCGGCCCGACGCGCCCCAGCCGGGCCGATGCGCGTCGAGCACGACCACGGACAGGCCGCGCGCGCGGCATTCCAGCGCCGCCGACAGGCCCGCGAAGCCCGCGCCGATCACGCACACGTCTGCGTCGAGCGAGCCTTCGAGCATGGGATCGTCCGCGAGCGAACGCGAGACGGAGGCTTCGTAGTAGGAGTGGCGAATCAGCGCGTCTGCGCGGCGCTCGAGTGTTTGCATCAAAGCAGATCCTTCATTCGATACCAGGCCATGGCCAGCACGAGGGCCGGCGTGCGCAGCAGCACGCCGCCCGGAAAGTCGCGATGGCGGATTTTACCGAACAGGTCGAAGCGCGACGCCTGGCCGTCGATGGCCTCGGCGATCAGCTTGCCCGCGAGTCCTGTCGTGTTGACGCCGTGTCCCGAGAAGCCTTGTGCGAAATAAACGGTCGGCGCAAGGCGACCGAAGTGCGGCGCGCGCCGGCATCAACGCAGCGGCGCGGGTCGGATCGAGCGGTTCCGTTGCGATGACATAAGTGCCCCCGCGATCGCATGACGAAGATGACAAACGCTCATGTTGATTTCCCTTGAAGGTAAAGATCCGGCATGAGCGTGTGTCGCGTTGTCGATGCGTCAGGGCGCCCGCGCCGGTGGTCTGACTGCCGTTACGAAAGCCCGAGTTGTTGTGCGGTTGAGTCGATGGCTTTTTTCGCCTTCGATACGATCTCGTCGATTTCGCTCTTTGTTACGACGAGGGGCGGCGAGAGCAGCATGCGGTCGCCCGTGGCGCGCATGATCAGATTGCCGTTGAAGCAGAAGTCGCGGCAGATCGTGCCGACGTCGCCGCCGTTCGCGAAGCGCTTGCGTGTTTTCGGGTTTTCGGCGAGTTGAATTCCCGCGACGAGACCCGTGCCCGCCACTTCGCCGACGATGGGATGATTCGCGAACGCTTCGCGCAACGAGCGCTGGAAATACGGTCCCGTTTCGCTCTTCACGCGTTCGACAATATGTTCGTCACGCAGCAGTTTCAGATTCGCGACGGCGACGGCAGCGGCGACGGGATGTCCCGAATAGGTGAGTCCGTGATTGAACTCGCCGTGCTCGATGATCCCCTTGGCGACGCGGTCATGCAGGCCGACAGCACCCATCGGGATGTAGCCGCTCGTCAACCCCTTGGCCATCGTGATCAGATCCGGCTCGAAACCGAAATGCTGATGCGCGAACCATTCCCCCGTGCGGCCGAAGCCGCCGATCACTTCATCGGCGACGAGCAGAACGTCGTATTTGCGGCAGACTCGCTGGATTTCGGGCCAATATGTGGAAGGCGGAAAAATCACGCCGCCCGCCCCCTGGAAAGGCTCACCGATAAACGCGGCGACGTTCTCGGGACCGAGTTCGAGAATCTCCGTTTCGAGTTGTCGCGCGCGCTCGAGGCCGAACGCTTCCGGCGTCATGTCGCCGCCTTCGCCGAACCAGTACGGCTGGTCGATATGCACAATGTGCTCGACCTGCGAAGGCATCTGCTCATGCATGTAGCCCATGCCGCCCAGCGTGCCGCCTGCGATCGTCGAACCGTGATAGCCGTTCTTGCGCGAGATGACGAACTTCTTCAGCTTCTTGCCTTGCGTCGCCCAGTATTGATGCACGATGCGCAACACCGTGTCGTTACCTTCGGAGCCGCTGTTGCAATAGAAGAAGTGGTTAAAAGGCGCGGGCGTCAATTCGGCAAGCAATGCCGACAGTTCGATGACGGGCGGATGCGTGGTCTTGAAAAACGTGTTGTAGAAGGGCAGTTCCTGCAATTGCTTATACGCGGCGTCGGCGAGTTCCTTGCGGCCATAGCCCACGTTCACGCACCACAGCCCCGCCATGCCGTCGATGATCTTGTGGCCGTCCGAATCCCACAGATATACGCCTTCCGCCTTCACGATCACGCGGCTTCCCGCGCGATTCAATGCGCCCATATCCGAGAACGGATGGATGTGATGCGCGGCGTCGAGCGCGCGATATTCCGCTGTGCTGCGCTGTTGTTGTGTCGCCGATGCTTTCGCGGCTGGTTGCACGTAGGCGATTTCATCTGTCCTGTAGCTCATGTTCTCTCCAGATGGCTAGCCGTTTCACATTCGCTTAAACGTGCAGCAGCAAATGCTTGCGTTCCCACGAGCTGATCACGCGGAAGAACGCTTCGTATTCGGTTTCCTTTAGCGCGAGATACGCCTTGACGAATTGCTCGCCCATGATTTCGGCGAGCGGCTCGCACGCGCTCATCAACGTCAAGCCTTCTTCCAGATTGCGCGGCAACTGGTAGGGCAGTTCGTAGCCGTCGCTGGAGAGCGGTTCCGTCGGCGTCAGGCGTTGCGTCATGCCCAGATAACCCGCTGCGAGCGTGCCCGCGATCGCGAGATACGGGTTGCAGTCCACGCCGGGAATACGGTTCTCGATGCGCCGCGCCTGCGGTCCCGAATGCGGAATGCGGAAACCCACCGTGCGGTTGTCGTAGCCCCATTGCACATTGATCGGTGCGGCCATGAAACGCGACAGGCGGCGATAGGAATTGATGTACGGCGCGAAGATCGGCATCAACGCGGGCGTGTACTTCTGCAGCCCGCCCAGATAGTGATTGAAGAGATCGGTTGGCTTGCCGTCGCTGCCCGTGAACAGGTTTTGCCCCGTCTCTTCATCGACGAGACTTTGATGCACGTGCATGGCCGACCCGGGTTCGCTCTCCATCGGCTTGGCCATGAAGGTCGCGTACATGTGATGGCGCAGTGCCGCTTCACGCACGGTGCGCTTGAACAGGAACACCTGATCGGCGAGCTTGAGGGGATCGCCGTGCAGGAAATTGATTTCCATCTGCGCGGCGCCCACCTCATGAATCAGCGTGTCGACTTCGAGTTCCTGAATGTCGCAGTACTCGTAGATATCTTCGAAGAGGGGATCGAACTCGTTGACGGCTTCGATCGAATACGCCTGGCGTCCCGTTTCCGGGCGCCCCGTTCGCCCGACGGGCGGCTGCAGCGGCAGGTCCGGGTCCTTGTTCATATCGACCAGATAGAACTCCAGTTCCGGCGCGATGACGGGCTTCCAGCCGTTGGCCTTGTACAAATCCAGCACGCGGCGCAACACGCGGCGCGGCGAGATGGCGACGGGCGTGCCGTCGAAATGCACGCAGTCGTGAATCACCTGTGCTGTGGGATCGACGGCCCATGGGATGATGCGGATCGTCGTCGGATCGGGTACGCAAACCATGTCGGGGTCGGTGACGCCCGTGAGCGTGCCGTCGTCGGGATACTCGCCCGTCACCGTCTGGATCATCACGGCTTGCGGCAGGCGCATCGACTCGCCGGACTCGAACTTGCTGCGCGGAATGATCTTGCCGCGCGCGATCCCGGCCATGTCGGGAATGATCGCTTCGATTTCGGTGATGTGGTGCTTCTTCAGAAATTCATCAATGTCTTGCATGATTGTTCTCTCTGTTTTTGCGCGGGACGGGATCAGCCATTTGCGCTTGCAGCCGCTGCCGAACCCGTCCTGATGCGCATTCGATCGCGGCACGCGGCGCCGAATGCACGGAAGATCGCTGTCGATAACGCGTCGCTCGCATGCTTCCATTCGGGGTGCCATTGCACACCCAGCGTGAAGGCACGCGCATCCGTCGCGCTGATCGCTTCGATCAATCCATCCGGCGCGCGGGCTTCGACGGTGAGGCCGTCGCCCAGCCGCTCGACGCCCTGACCATGCAGCGAATTCACGCGCACTTCGCTCGCGCCGCCGGCAAGCTTCTGCAACAGCCCGCCTTGCACGAGTTGCAGCGCATGCGAGGGCGCGTACTGCACGTCGAGGTCGTCTTCCTTGTTCTCGCGATGGTCGTGGTAGCCGTCCACCGCGTGAACGCTTTGATGCAGCGTTCCACCGAATACGACATTCATTTCCTGAAAGCCCCGGCAAATGGCAAGAACGGGAACGCCCGCGTCGATGGCGGCACGCATCAGCGGCAACGTGGTCGCATCGCGGGCGGCGTCGTGCAGCGTGCCCGGCGTGCTCGCGCGACCGCCGTAACGGTGCGGCTCGACGTTCGAATAGCTGCCTGTAAACACCAGGCCGTCGAGATGCGCGAGTACGTCTTGCGGCGCCTGCCGTTCGCCCAATGCGGGCAGCAGCATCGCCATAACCTGCGCCCCGTCCACCACGGCCGCGATGTACTTTTCGCCGACCGTATGCGACGGATGCATGCCCGACATCGTTTTGTCGGCGGTGACGCCGACCAAAGGTTTCATTTGCATGACTAACAGTATTCGTTAATGACAGCGGAACGCGGCATGTGGGTATGCGCGGCACGATTCCGCAGCCGCGCGCAGGGCGCGAAGCCGCCAGAAGGGTGCTTGCGGGACAGCGTCGTCAGCGGATCGCGCCGCGCGTAGCGAACAGATAAGCCGTGCCATTGGCTCCGCTGCGTTCACTCGCAGGCGCGCAGCGGCGCACGTCCGGCGTAGGGACGAGCGCAACTGCGCACGCGGCGGGATGAAGCGCGCGAAGCACTGGCCCGCAAACGGGCCGGACAGCGATTGGAGAGGCGCTAGGGCAAGAGCGATGCGACTTCGTCGGTATGAACCGCGATGAACGCACGCGCTGAAATGGAGTTGTGACGGCGGACGGAACGACGAGACAGGATCGTGAAGACGGACAGAAAGCGGCGAAACGCAAGCCTGCCGTTGCTGCCGTCGGCGATGGCGCCGTCAGCGCGAAGACACCTCGCGAACTGACTACGATCCCACCTAACCAAAGGGCCTCGGACTCTCACGATTACACTCGACTGGCACGTTGAAAGTTTTGAACGCCCCGCTCTAAAAAACGCAATGACCGTTTAAAGAAACAGGACGGCAGGTTGTCGTTCGACAAGCATGTTTTTGTCCTCGCACGGCGATCATTAAAGCCCACAGATGGACAAAACGCAGCTGGAAACATCAACCTGTAGATCAGGATATACGAGTCAAAAACGCCGTCAAAGTCTTTTTACGTTTCTTCGATGAGGGCTTACCCTGAGCTATCTATGCCGATTAAAGTACACATCGACGGCCGTAAATGCGTACAAATTTCGTATCGCTTTCAGGGTTTTCCCCAGAAGCCGGCGATTTAAAGTGATTAGAATATTCAACACACGCGCGTGCTATTCGAACGCGGTGTTTTCGACGCTGTTCTTTTCCGTCTTAGTGAGTCCATCGATGTCCATTGAAGTCGCCACCCGCCTGCAATACATCCGCAAAAAGCACGGTCTCTCGCAACGCGAGCTGGCCAAACGCGCGGGCGTGACAAACGGCACGATCTCGCTGATCGAACAGAACCGCGTGAGTCCTTCCGTCGGCTCATTGAAGAAACTGCTCGAATGCATTCCGATGAGCCTCGCTGAATTCTTCACATTTGAAGTCGAGGCGGACCGCACGGTCGTTTCGCGCCGCGCGGAGATGCCGAATCTCGGCAACGAGCAGATCGAGTTCTATCTGGCGGGGGCGAGCGTCAAAGACCGCAATATGGGCATCATGCGCGAGGTGTATCAGCCGCTCGCGGATACGGGCCCGGAAATGCTGCAGCATGCGGGGCACGAGGGCGGCGTGGTGGTCAGCGGTCAACTGGAACTGACCGTCGACGGCACGACGTGGCTGCTCGACCGCGGCGACAGCTATTACTTCGAAAGCCGCTTACCGCATCGTTTTCGCAATCCCAGCGCGCAACAGGTGTGTGAAGTCGTGTCGGCCAATTCGCCGCCCACCTTCTAGGTTTTCTCGCACGCCGCTGCGCGTCAACGCGTTCAACGCCGTATCGGATTGCACGCAGCCCGCATGCGCCGCGTTGCACGCATAACATTGAGGCATCCTGATGGACAAGGCGACATTGGCTTACTGGCAGGAAAAAGCAGCAACACTCTCAATCGAAGGCCGTGCATTTATCGACGGCGAATACCGCCCGGCTGAAAGCGGGCGCAGATTCGATTGCGTCAGTCCCGGCGACGGAGAAGTACTCGCGAAG
The DNA here is from genome assembly GCF_037126505.1 of Paraburkholderia bengalensis. NCBI lineage: Bacteria > Pseudomonadati > Pseudomonadota > Betaproteobacteria > Burkholderiales > Burkholderiaceae > Paraburkholderia > Paraburkholderia bengalensis. The sequence goes on along the minus strand of NZ_JACFYJ010000016.1, from coordinate 80,006 downwards.
ATCGCCGATTGCGGCGAAGCCGATGTGAATGCGGCTGTAAAAGCAGCGCGCCGCGCATTCGAACAGGGCGTGTGGGCAGCGCGCAATCCGCGCCAGCGCAAGGCGACGCTGCTGAAGTGGGCCGCGCTGATACGCGAGCATCTCGACGAACTCGCATTGCTAGAAACGCTCGATGCCGGCAAGCCGATTAGCGACACGACGACTGTCGACGTGCCGGGCGCGGCGTATTGCGTCGAATGGTTCGCTGAAGCGATCGACAAGGTCGGCGGCGAAGTGGCGCCTGCCGATCATCACCTCGTCGGTCTCGTAACGCGCGAGCCGATTGGAGTGGTTGCAGCGGTCGTGCCGTGGAATTTTCCAATCCTGATGGCGTCGTGGAAATTCGGTCCCGCGCTCGCGGCAGGCAACAGCGTCGTGCTGAAGCCTTCGGAGAAATCGCCGCTGACGGCAATCCGCGTCGCGCAGCTCGCGCTCGAAGCGGGCATTCCCGCGGGCGTATTCAATGTCGTGCCGGGCGGCAGCGAGCCGGGCAAGCTGCTCGCGCTGCATCACGACGTGGATTGCCTTGCATTCACGGGTTCGACCAATGTGGGCAAGCTGATCATGCAATACGCGGGGCAGTCGAATCTGAAGCGCGTATGGCTGGAACTGGGCGGCAAGTCGCCGAACATCGTGCTGCCCGATTGCCCGGACCTCGATCGCGCGGCAAAGACGGCGGCGGGCGCGATCTTCTACAACATGGGCGAGATGTGCACGGCGGGTTCGCGCTTGCTCGTGCATCGCGATATCAAGGACGTGTTTCTCGACAAGCTCGTCGCGGCTGCGCGCAGCTATGCGCCGGGCAATCCGCTAGACCCGAAGACCTCGATGGGCGCGATCGTCGATCAGGTGCAACTCGATCGCGTGCTCGGCTATATTGAGGCGGGGCGCGCAGAGGCGAAGCTGGTGCACGGCGGCTCGCGCGTGCAGAACGAAAGCGGCGGCTTCTACATCGAGCCGACCGTGTTCGATGTGCCGAAGCACGATGCGAAGATCGCGCGTGAAGAGATCTTCGGGCCGGTGTTATCGGTGATCACATTCGACACGATCGACGAAGCGGTACAGATCGCCAATGACAGCGACTACGGCCTCGCTGCTGCCGTATGGACCGCCAACCTGACGACGGCGCATGAGGTGTCGCGACGTTTGCGTGCGGGCACGGTGTGGGTCAACTGCTACGACGAAGGCGGCGACATGAACTTCCCGTTCGGCGGATACAGGCAATCGGGCAATGGCCGCGACAAGTCGCTGCATGCATTGGAGAAGTACACCCAGTTGAAGTCGACGCTGGTGCGATTGCGCTAACGCGCAAAAGGGGAAGGCGCGCGCCTGCTTACGATGAAGAAGCCGAAAGCGCGCGCCGCGCCTGGCGATGTCCCTCGCGCATGCCGAGTGTGTAGATCGCGAGTGCGCCGCTGATGATGGCCAGTTGCCACATCAGCAGCTCGTTGCCGAGCGCTTTCATCGCCGGGCCGGCGAACAGCGGGCCCGCCATCGAGCACGCGGTAAACGCGAGCGACAGCACGCGCATGTTGCGCGTGATCGCCGGCTTGTCGCTGCAGGCGGCCGCGTACATGCCGAGCGTGATGTACGCGCTGTTCATTCCGCCGAGTACGAGCGCAGCGACCATCGACGCGAATGACGCGGGCGGCGCGAACGCAAACAGAACGATCGCCGCCGTGCTCACGATCGCGCAGCCGATCACCGTTGGGGCGAGACGGAAGCGGTCGGCGAGCCAGCCTACCGGAAACTGCAACACCGCGCCGCCGATGCCGAAGCATGCGAGCGTCATGGTGGTTTGCGCGGCCGTGAGTCCGCGGCTGTCGGCGAAGAGCGGGAAGAGTCCATACAGCGCGCCATCGCCTAGCCCGCCGGCTGCGATCGTCACGAGGCCGAGGCATACGGTCGGGCCGAATTCGACTCGCGCGACACGACGCGCGCTGCACGGCGTCGATATGCGCTGCCGCGATGTCGAGCGCGTGAGCCACAACGGAACAGCCGCTGCGAGCGTCAGCAGCGACCCCAACGCGAACATCAGCATGCCGCTCGCGCCCCACACCGTGGCAACCGATGGCGCCAGCACGCCCGCCGACGCGATCAACGTCTCGTGAACGCCGACTACTTTGCCGCTTTTCTCTGCGGGCACGAGACTGTAGAGCCAGGTCTCGTTGGCGATCCAGCGCAGACCGATGCCGAAGCCCATCAGCGCGCCCGGCAGCAGCCACATTGGCCACGCAGGCCGCGCGATCCACGCAGGCGCGCTCAACATTGCATACGCGATCAGCGAACTGGCGAGCCCGAGCGTCACGGTCAGCTGCGCGTCGAGCCGTTCCACCAGGCGCGGCGTGACCAGCAGCCCTGAGAACATGCCGGCCCATTGTGCCGCTGCGAACAGCCCCGCGCGCGGCGCATCGAGCCCCTGATGCGCGAGCCACACAGGAAGGACGATGAAGCCGATGCCGAACTGACCGATTTGCGCGAGCGTCGACACGGCCGTCAGCGCGGCCACCGCGCGCCAACGCACGGGCGCAGCGATGGCACACGTGTTCACGACGCGCTCCCGTCCGGTATCGGCAGACCTTGTTCGCGACACTCGACGGGACAGCCCGCTTTCAGGCACGCCTTGTCGTCGCAGTAGCGGCACAACTGCATGGCGTGCGGCGCGTCGCGCGTTTCGTTCCACAGTATCTTGATCAGCAGCTGTTCGAAGACATCGCGTTCGTCGTCGTCGAGTCTTGCGACGATGCGCTCGAGCATCCGTCCGCGCGCCGTGCGCAGGCGGCTCGCTTCGCGGCGTCCGGCGGCAGTGAGCGCCAGCGCCACGGAACGCCTGTCGCTGCCCGCGTTCTTCTCGACGAGGCCCGCATCGACGAGGCCCGCCACCGCTCGCACGGCAGCAGGATGCGAGAGATCGACGGCATCGCGCAGCAATTCGATCGACGAGTTGGGATACTGGCCGATCGCATTCAACATGGCGCGCGCCGTGGGGCCGGCGAGGGCGGGAATGGTGGGCTGTGCATTCAGCTCGTCGGTCACCAGAAGGGCGAGCACGCCGAGCAGATTTTCCGTGCGGCGAGTCATCAGGACGCCTCGATATGTGCACTCTGCATATGTGCATGATGCACATATCTGCGGTGAATTTCAAGGTCGATCCGGCCGGCCGTTTTAGTCCTTTGTTGCGCCGTGGTGGTGCCTTTTACAGATTTGCATGGAAATATCCAGTAACCGTTTCGTAACTCATGACTCAGCCAATTCGACTATTGTTCTTCTGTTGGACATTGGATTTACTCATGAGCAGGTCGACAAAGATGAACAAGATTGAGATCGCGAAAAGAGTCGCAGCACCGGCGCTCGTTGTCGGGGTTTTACTCGCATTGGGCGGTTGTGCCGTTGCGCCGCCCTCCGGGCCAAGCGTGGTCGCGCTGCCGCGTAAGGGCGAGCCGCTCGAGCAGTTCCAGCAGGACGACTACGCGTGCCGGAACTATGCGTACCGCAGCACGGACCCGAACGCGGCGTCGCAACAGGCCACCAACAGCGCCGTGGGCAGCGCGGCCGTCGGCACGCTGGGCGGCGCGGCCATCGGCGCATTGTTCGGCGCGGCGGCGGGCAATCCGGGCGCAGGCGCGGCCATCGGCGCGGGCAGCGGCTTGCTGATCGGCGGCGCGACGGGCGCGAACGGCGCGTCGTATTCCGCCTACGGCTTGCAAGGGCGCTACGACGCGGCCTACGCGCAGTGCATGACGTCCAAGGGCAATACCATTTCGCAACCGGCCGTGCCCGCTTACTATTCGCCGCCGCCCGTCTACTACGCACCGCGCCCTTACTACTACGGGCCGCCGGGCGTCGTCTACTCGCCATATCCTTATTACTGATCCGCACGCTGTCGGATGCTGCAAAGCGTGGGCGCGTCAATCGCGCTCACGCTTTTTTGTGTCACTCCACGGATTGCGCACATGCCGTCGCATGTGCCTGGCGGCCTGGCTCGCCGGGCGGCTGGCGCCCGGCCATTGCGCCGAACGCCAGAAAGCTCGCCGCCGCGAACAGCGATACGCTGACGCTGCCCTGTCACATCAACGTGTTATGGCCGCACACGCGCTAATTGGCGTCCAAACCGCGCTGCGCGATCGATGCGCTCGTTGGCGGCATTCCCGCGATGATGGACGAATGAATGCGCTGCCTCGCCAGCCAGACTGGCGAGGCAGCGCATCCGCGCACGCGAAGACTTCAGTCGAAAACTTCAGTCGGGCGCGTACTTGAACTCGGGCAACGCTTCCAGCGACGACTTCGTCGCATCGGGCATCGTCACCTGCTTGCTGTTGATCTGCAGATCGCCGAACGGCACGGCGACGTAGTGTCTGCCCATGCCGAGAAAGCCGCCTACCGACAGAATCGCGAACGCGGTGTGATCGGACGGCGAGACGACCAGGTCGTCGATCACGCCGATCTTGTCCTTGTCGCGGTTATACACGCTCGCGCCCGCGAGCTTCGACGCGCGAAAGCCGCTGCCCGTCTGCATGACTTGCGTGTGGCGCTCGGTGATCGATTGCGGCGCGCCTTGCGCGAGCGCCGCCGTCGAGACGAGCGCGGCCAGCACGCCCGCCATGCCGAGCCGGCACGTCCGGTTGAATACGTGTTGCACGATGGTCCTCCCTGTCATTGAGTGCTTATGCTGGCGAGGCGGTCGCGGACTCAGGGCTTGACGTCGTCGCGGTCGGGATCGACATCGGGATCGAGCGGGGGTGCGTCCGGGTCCTGCGACGGTCCGACATCGGGCAAATCGGTTTGCACGACGTCCGACTGGTCAGGGCGGATCGGGTTCTCGCCTTCGTTGGGCGTGGTCGACATGGCCGGTCCTCCGTGGGTTGAGTTGCTCACAAGAGTTGACCAGCAAGTTGCGCACCCGGCCGGCCGCCTGGCTACGTGATGAGGCGCGTCTGCTGACGCATTCTTCAGACGCGTTTTTCAGGCCGGTTCAGGTTTCATCGCCCTGCGTGGCGAGACGCGGCGCAGCCTGCGCCGCTGCGCGCTTTTGTGTGGCCTCCGCTTCGGCGAGCCGGCGTGCGGCTTCGCCCACCTCCTGGCGAAACTGCACGAGCGCGGAGAGGGACGCATCGGGCGGCTGCAGCGCGGACCACAGCACGTCGATCAGGCGGTCAGCCGTCGCATCGATGTCGGTGCGGCGATTGCCGAGCGCGGCGTCCCACAGCACGTGCTCCATCGGGCCGAACACGAGCGAGCGCAACAGGCGCAGCGGCATGTCCGAGCGGATCTGGCCCGTCTGCTGCCCCTGCGACAGCACGCGCATCAGCGGCGCCGTGTAGCGGCGCTGCAGGCCCGTCAGTTCCTCGCTGAGTTCGTGCTGCCGGGTGCGGCCTTCCGACAGTACCAGCGCGCACAAGCCCGTGCCGTTGACGAGCATCAGCCGCAAGTGCGTCCGCACGATGAAAGCGAACTGCTGGCGGATGCTGCCGTCGCGCGGCAGGCCCGATTCGATCGCTTCGATGATTTCGTCATACCAGTCGCCGATCACGCGCGCGCACAGTTCGCGTTTGCCGCGAAAGTAGCTAAACACCGTCGCTTCCGAAATGCCGAGACGCTGCGCGATCTCCGCTGTCGTCGCGCGCTCGTAGCCCTTTTCAGAAAAGACGTCGCGGCCCGCCTGGAGGATTTCCTTCACGCGTTGCTGCGACTTGCGTCCCGCCGGCTGGCGGCGCGATCCCGGCGCCTCGGCTCTTGCTACGCCCATCATATATGAGTCCAGTTCAGATTTCGGAGGAAAAGGCCCCCGTTTCGGCCGATACTACCACGACGCGCGGCCGTTCAGCGTGCGCTTACCAGTGTTGAGTGATACTCAAAAATACCGGTTGACGCTTACGTAAATCTGGAGTGAAATGCGCTCTGTGCTGCCGTGCGCGGGTGTCTGTCGAATGAAGACGCCCTGTGCGGCCGGCGAACCGCCTGAGCGCGGCTCAGAACAATCGATTGACGCGGCGCGGCGCCTGGTGGCGATCGCGGCCCTCCGCAAAGAACGCCTGGAGACACACATGAGCAACTTGCCCGGTTTGCAGTTCCCGCTTGGTGAAGAGATCGAGATGCTGCGCGATAGCGTCGCGTCGTTTGCGGCGAAAGAGATCGCGCCGCGTGCGGGCGAGATCGACCGCACGGATCAATTTCCGATGGACCTGTGGAAAAAGTTCGGCGATCTGGGCGTGCTCGGCATGACGGTTTCCGAGGAATACGGCGGCGCAAACATGGGCTACACGGCGCACATGGTCGCGATGGAGGAGATCTCGCGCGCGTCGGCGTCGGTGGGGCTGTCGTATGGCGCGCATTCGAACCTGTGCGTGAACCAGATTCACCGCAACGGCACGGCCGCGCAGAAAGAAAAATATCTGCCGAAGCTGGTGTCGGGCGAGCACGTCGGCGCGCTGGCGATGAGCGAGCCGAACGCCGGCTCGGACGTGGTCAGCATGAAGCTGCGCGCGGAGAAAAAGGGCGATCGCTACGTGCTGAACGGCACGAAGATGTGGATCACGAACGGCCCGGATTGCGACACGCTCGTCGTCTACGCGAAGACGGATATCGAAGCGGGTCCGCGCGGCATTACGGCGTTCATCGTCGAGAAGGGCATGAAGGGCTTTTCGGTGGCGCAGAAGCTCGACAAGCTCGGCATGCGCGGCTCGCATACGGGCGAACTGGTGTTCGAGAACGTGGAGGTGCCCGAAGAGAACATCCTCGGCGAACTGAACGGCGGCGTGAAGGTGCTGATGAGCGGCCTCGACTACGAGCGCGCCGTGCTCGCGGGCGGCCCGACGGGCATCATGCTGGCCGTGATGGACGCCGTCGTGCCGTACATCCACGACCGCAAGCAGTTCGGCCAGTCGATCGGCGAATTCCAGCTGATCCAGGGCAAGGTCGCGGATCTGTACACCACATTGCAGGCGTGCCGCGCGTATCTGTACGCGGTCGGCCGTCAGCTCGATACGCTCGGCACCGCGCACGTGCGTCAGGTGCGCAAGGACTGCGCGGGCGTCATCCTCTACACGGCAGAGAAGGCCACGTGGATGGCCGGCGAGGCGATCCAGATCCTGGGCGGCAATGGTTACATCAACGAGTATCCCGTCGGCCGTCTGTGGCGCGACGCGAAGCTCTATGAAATTGGCGCGGGTACGAGCGAAATCCGCCGCATGCTGATTGGCCGCGAGCTGTTCGCGGAAACGATGTAAGAGCCATGGGGTTGGAGTAAGCGCTACCGTGCCACTCCAAGCGCATGCGATGGGGCGGGAGTCATGCGCTCAAGCGCCTCCTGTCGCCGACACGCGATCGAGAACACCAACATGCCGATCATCGAATCGAAACTGAATCCCCGTTCCGACGATTTCCGCGCGAACGCAGCCGCGCTCGAAGCGCTCGTCGAAGACCTGAAGGCGAAGATCAGCAAGCTCGCGCTAGGCGGCGGCCCCGCCGCGCGCGACAAGCACGTGTCGCGCGGCAAGCTGCTGCCGCGCGATCGCATCGCGCAACTGCTCGATCCGGGCACGCCGTTTCTCGAGCTGTCGCAACTCGCGGCGTTCGGCATGTATCACGACGATGCGCCCGGCGCGGGCGTCATCACGGGCATCGGGCGCATTGCGGGCCAGGAGTGCGTGATCGTCTGCAACGATGCCACTGTGAAGGGCGGCACGTACTATCCCGTGACGGTGAAGAAGCACGTGCGCGCGCAGGAAATTGCCGCGGAAAACCGCTTGCCGTGCGTGTATCTCGTCGACTCGGGCGGCGCGAATCTGCCGAATCAGGACGACGTGTTCCCTGACCGCGATCACTTCGGCCGCATCTTCTATAACCAGGCGAACCTGTCGGCGCAAGGCATTCCGCAGATCGCCGTCGTGATGGGCTCGTGCACGGCGGGCGGCGCATATGTGCCCGCAATGAGCGACGAGTCGATCATCGTCAAGAACCAGGGCACGATCTTCCTGGGCGGTCCGCCTCTCGTCAAAGCGGCGACGGGCGAGGAAGTCAGCGCCGAAGATCTCGGCGGCGGCGATGTGCACACGCGTCTGTCGGGTGTCGCCGATCATCTTGCGCAGAACGATCCGCATGCGCTCGCCATTGCGCGCAGCATCGTCGGCAATCTGAACCGGCGCAAGGACGTGCCCGTGACGATGCAGGAACCGAAGCCGCCGCGCTACGACGTGAAGAGCATCTACGGCGTGATTCCCGTCGATACGCGCAAGCCGTTCGATATCCGCGAAGTGATCGCGCGCATCGTCGACGATTCCGCCTTCGACGAATTCAAGGCGCGTTACGGCACGACGCTCGTGTGCGGCTTCGCGCACATCTGGGGGCACCCGGTCGGGATCGTCGCGAACAACGGCATTCTGTTTTCCGAGTCGGCGTTGAAGGGCGCGCACTTCATCGAACTGTGCGCGCAGCGCAAGATTCCCCTCGTGTTCCTGCAGAACATCACGGGCTTCATGGTGGGCCGCAAGTACGAGAACGAAGGCATCGCGCGTAATGGCGCGAAGATGGTGACGGCCGTCGCAACCGCGAAAGTGCCGAAGTTCACGGTGATCATCGGCGGTTCGTTCGGCGCCGGCAATTACGGCATGTGCGGCCGCGCCTACTCGCCGCGCTTCCTGTGGATGTGGCCGAACGCGCGCATCTCCGTGATGGGCGGTGAGCAGGCGGCGTCGGTGCTGGCGACGGTGAAGCGCGACGGCATCGAAGCGAAAGGCGGCACGTGGTCGGCGGAGCAGGAAGAGGCGTTCAAGCAGCCGATCCGCGAGCAATACGAGCATCAGGGCCATCCGTACTACGCAAGCGCGCGCTTGTGGGACGACGGCGTGATCGACCCCGCGCAAACGCGCGACGTGCTCGGTCTCGGTTTGTCGGCGGCGATGAATGCGCCGATCGAAGACACGCGCTTCGGCGTGTTCCGCATGTAACGCGAGAACAGCGAAAGGAGCTTCGATCATGCAATACGAGAACCTCACCGTCGCGTTTCACAATGCCGTTGCGACAGTCACGCTGAATCGCCCCGACGTGCGCAACGCGTTTAACGAAGCGATGATCGCGGAACTCACGTCGGCGTTCAATGCGCTGAACGATCGCGACGACGTGCGCGCCGTCGTGCTCGCGGCGAACGGCAAGGCATTCTGCGCGGGCGCGGACCTGAACTGGATGAAGAAGATGGCCGGTTACTCGGACGACGAGAACCGCGCCGACGCGATGCAGCTCGCCAACATGCTGTTATCGATCTATCGCTGCAACAAGCCGGTGATCGCGCGCGTGAACGGCGACGCGTACGCGGGCGGCATGGGTCTGTTATCGGCGTGCGATATCGTCGTTGCAGTGGACTCGGCGAAGTTCTGCCTGTCTGAGGCGCGCCTCGGCCTGATTCCGGCGACGATCGCGCCGTACGTGATCCGCGCGCTCGGCGAACAGGCATCGCGCCGCTACTTCACGACAGCCGAGCAGTTCGACTGCGCGACGGCGTATCGGCTCGGCTTCGTCGCCGAATGCGTGAGCGCCGACAAGCTCGACGAAACCGTCCAGCAGATCGCGGCCACGTTATGCGCGAACGGTCCGCAAGCCGTGAAGGCCTGCAAGCGGCTCGTGCAGGACATCGCGGGCCGCGAACTGAATGCGGCGCTGATTGAAGACACGGCGGCGCGCATCGCGCAGGTTCGGGCGGGCGCCGAAGGACGCGAAGGCGTTGCATCGTTCCTCGACAAACGCTCGCCTTCGTGGCGCGGCTGAATGCGCCCGCAAGTGCGCCCGCAAGTGCGCCCGCAAGTGCGCTTCAAGGCGGCCACGCATAGAACAACTTCTGACTGAGACACCTCATGTTCAACAAGATCCTGATTGCGAACCGGGGCGAAATTGCGTGCCGCGTCGCCGCAACCTGCAAGCGGCTCGGCATCACGAGCGTTGCGGTCTACTCCGACGCCGACGCGAACGCGAAGCACGTCGCCGCGTGCGACGAGGCCGTGCATATCGGCGGGTCGACGGCGGCGCAGAGCTATCTGCGCGTCGAACGCATCGTCGAGGCGGCGCTCGCAACGGGCGCGCAGGCTGTGCATCCCGGCTACGGCTTTTTGTCGGAGAACGAGGACTTCGCGCACGCTTGCGAGAAAGCGGGCATTGCGTTCATCGGGCCGCCCGTCGAAGCGATTGCGGCGATGGGTTCGAAGGCGGCGGCGAAGGCGTTGATGCACTCGGCGGCCGTGCCGCTCGTGCCGGGCTATCACGGCGACGACCAGAACGCGGACCTGCTGCATCGCCAGGCCGATGAGATCGGCTATCCCGTGCTGCTGAAGGCGAGCGCGGGCGGCGGCGGCAAGGGCATGCGCGTGGTCGAGCGCACGGAAGACTTTCCCGCCGCGCTCGCGTCATGCAAGCGCGAAGCGGCCAGCAGCTTCGGCAACGACCGCGTACTGATCGAAAAGTACCTGACGCGGCCGCGTCACGTCGAAGTGCAGGTGTTCGCCGACAAGCACGGCGGCGCCGTCTATCTGTTCGATCGCGACTGCTCGGTGCAGCGGCGCCATCAGAAGGTGCTGGAAGAAGCACCTGCGCCGGGCCTGCAGCCGCAGGTGCGGCGCGCGATGGGCGAAGCGGCCGTGGCCGCGGCCCGCGCGGTGAACTACGTCGGCGCGGGCACCGTCGAGTTCATCATGACGGCCGACGGCGAGTTCTACTTCATCGAAATGAACACGCGCGTGCAGGTCGAGCATCCTGTGACGGAAATGGTGACGGGGCTCGATCTCGTCGAATGGCAGTTGCGCGTGGCGTCGGGCGAGCCGCTGCCGCTCGCGCAGGATCAACTGCGCATCGACGGTCACGCAATCGAAGCGCGCATCTACGCCGAGCATCCGGCGCGCGGCTTTTTGCCGTCGACGGGCACGCTCAAGCATCTGCGCATGCCGGCAGGTGTCGAGTTCGCGCTGGGCGTGGGCGGCGAGCGCGCAGCCGTGCGTATCGACAGCGGCGTGCGCGAAGGCGACACGATCACGCCGTTCTATGATCCGATGATCGCGAAGCTGATCGTCTACGGCGCGAGCCGCGACGAAGCGTTAAAGCGCATGGCGCACGCGCTGCGCGGCTTCGAAGTGGTCGGGCCGCATACGAACGTCGAGTTCCTGCAACGCATCGTCGCGAGTGTGCCGTTCACGACGGGCGATCTCGATACGGGGCTGATCGAGCGTCATCACGAAGCGCTGTTCGCGCCTGCGAAGAAGCCATTTCGCGAGGCGCTGGCGCTCGCGTGCGGCGCGCTGCTGACGCGCGAAGGCGGTGTCGCGCATGGCGCGTCGCCGTGGGACGCGCTGTCGCACTGGCGTCTGAACAGCGGCTATACGCAGACGCTCAACTGGCGCGACGTCGAGAAAGACGCTGCATTTGCAGTGGTTTTCTCGCGCGACGGCGACGCGCAAACGCTCACGCACGACGGTCACGCGGCGCCGTTCAAATGGTGGCGCGGCGCGGGCGAACATGAATACGGCGCAATCATCGGCGACCAGCACGTGACGGGCCGCGTCTTCATCGACGGCGATACGTTCCATGTCTTTTGCCGCGGCGAAGCGCTCGCATTCGAGTGGCAGAACCTGCTCGCGCACGCCGCCGACGCCGAGCACGGCGAAGGGCGTCTCACCGCGCCGATGCCGGGCAAGGTGATCGCGGTGCTGGTCGAACAGGGCGCCGTCGTGGAGAAGGGGCAGCCGCTGATCGTGATGGAAGCGATGAAGATGGAGCACACGATTGGCGCGCCCGCAGCGGGCAAGGTGGCGGAGGTGCTGTATGCCGTCGGCGACCAGGTCGCGGACGGCGCGCAGCTGCTGGTGCTCGAGGTCGAATAAGGCGCGAGCGCCTTAAAAAGCGTCCGGCGTCATGCGAGGCGCGCGTAGTTCGCTACGCGCGCCTCGTTTTCCATTTGACGGATGCTGTCGTACGCTTCGGGCGGCAAATGCGCGAAGCCTTTAAGCCGCAAACGCGTCGCGCGCTCGGGCAGCGCGGCGAGCGCATCGTCGAGCGCGCGCAGCGTGTCGATCTGTTCAGGCCGCACACGTTTCGATGCAATCAACGGCAAGCCCGGCGATGAGCGCGTCAACCCGAGTTCGCGCACGCGGCTCGTGAGTTCTGGAAAGGCGTCGCGCGCGAAGGCCATCGTCACGCAATCGATCGCGGCGATATCCGCGCGGTCTTCGGCGAGCGCGCGCAGCGAGCCGAGATGCGAGCCGGTTTCGAGCGTGGCGCCGAAGAACCGGCCTTCAACCGCGTGCGGCGCAACGGCATGACGCAACGCGTTGTAGCCGCTGTTGGAGTCGGTGGCGTTGCAGGCGACGCGCGCGCCGCGACACGCGGGCAGCGAGTCGAAGGGCGCATCGGCACGCGTGACGAGCACGCTCGAATAGCGGGCGCCGTCGCAGCCGGGCGCGTCGAACTGCGGTGTCGCGATCAGCTGTACATGCTCGTGCAGCCCGAGCACGAACGGATAACCGCAAGTCTGCGAGATCAGCAGATCGGGTCGCCGCCAGAAGGCGTGCAGGTCGTCGGGTTCGACGATTTCCGTCGAAGGTTCGACCTGGCGCAGCACGTCCACGAGCAGCGCGCGCCAGTCGGCAGCGAGCGCGGGGGACACGTTGTACATCGGCAGGGCGGCGATCCAGTTCATGCATGCGATTTTAATGGCGGATCAGCCTGTGACGCGGAACGGGTCTGCGTTGTGCGCCGGTTTGCGCGCGACCGTCCGAACCGCGGGTGTGGCCACCTTGCTTGCCGCATGTCGGTCGAGATAGTCCGCGAAAGGATGCATTGCATGCGCCACGGGCCAAAGTGCATGTCGCCGCAGCCATTCGAAATAGCCGCGCACGATGAAGCCGCCGTTGCGCGCGAGATAGTCGCCGCGCCGCGCGCGATATACGTCGCGCAACGCGTACCACGGCACGCCTGGCAGATCGTGATGCACGGCGTGATAGTTGTTGTTGAGAAACAGAAGGCGCCAGAACCACGCAGCTTCGTTGATGACGGAGCGCTCGGCGTGCGAAGCGGCGGCGCGATGCTCGTGAAACGAACGCACTGCGCTCAGCGCCAGCGCCGGATACGCGACGCCCGCGAAAAAGAGCCACGGCGCAATACCGCACGCGCGATCGAGCCACACGATCAACGCGGTGAGCGCGGCCAGATGTGCGAACCAGGCGGGCACATCGGACCAGTCGCCATGCATCGGCTTGCGCAGTGCCTGCGTCGCCGTGGCCGCAATCGAAAACGCGGGCCCGAGCAGCAGGCGCCCCGCGAACGTATTGCGCGCGATCAGCAGCATGCGGGTCAACGTGCCCGCCTCGCGCCATGCGTCGCGCGTCACGAAATAGCTTTCGGGATCGATGTCGGGGTGCGTGAGATGCGGATCATCGTGATGCTGCAAATGCAGGTCGCGATACACGCGATACGGAAACCACGCGGCCAGCGGCGCAAAGCCGATCAGCGCGTTGATGAGGGGAAAGCGCGTCGGGTGGCCGTGCAGCAGCTCATGTTGCAGCGACATGTACCACGCGCTGAACAGCACGAGCAGCGGCAGCGCGATGCCCAGACCGAGCGTGCGCGCGTGGCTCGCCACGGAAAACCATCCGCCGTAGATCGCGCCGATCACGAGCCACGTCGGCCATTCGGTGCGCCATGTCAGGCTGCTGCGGCGCTGCCGGAGCGCATCGCGTTGTGAATCGTCGAGATAAACGGCCATCGGCGGATCGGTGGTGGTGCAATTGAACCGATCCTAAATGCGCGTGCTGCGACGCTGAACCAATTTGTTCGGCAAAGCATTTGAACAAACCGGCTAAAGAACGAATCAGCGCGGCAAGCTGAACAATTGCCCAGCGCGTTTACCGATGCATCCCGATCATGCAGGCGTGATCGAGCATCGGTTCGGCCGTGCCGCTGCCGTCGTCAAGTTCGAGCCCGCTGTTGACGACCAGCCAGCCGTCATCATCCGAGGGCCCCGCGCCCGTCACGAGAATGGTCTGCTGCGCCATCGCATCGCGGCCCTGCCGGTCGCGCGCGACGATGCGAAACGGGTCGTTATCGCCCGTCAATGACAGCACGCGCATCACACGGTACTGGCTGCCGTCGAGTGTGGTCCAGTGCCATTGGCCGGGCGTCGCGGCGCGAAAGCGCGCGAGGTCCTTGATGATGCCGTCGTGCATGCAGTCCATATGGATATGCAACTGGTTTTGCGTGCGACGAAACTCGGAGTTGATCTCGAGGCCAAGCTGATTCGGCGGAAACGTCAGACCGATGCGTCTGCCCACGACCTGCCGCGCGGCCCACGCGTCGGCCCAATAGTCGGGGGCGTCGGCGGCGAGGATGCTGGGGCTTTCGATGCCCGTCACGCGGTCGGTCGGAATCAGCAGATATTGTGTGTTGCCGTTGATGTCCTTGAGGATCGCGTAGCGTTTGGACAGATCGACGGACGTGCAGAAGCCGGCGCCGCCCGACGCGCGCGCAGCGGGCACGCATTGATGGTCGACGATGTTCCAGAGGGCGTTGGGATCGGCGGCGGCGATGATCGCGCAGCCGGATGTGCCGAGCGCGACGATGAGCGCCGCCAGCTGCCGGGCGGTGTGTCTGATGCGTGACCGGATCATGAAGTGTCAGATGGTAGGGGCGGGCACCGCGCCCAGCACGGCCTCGAACGCGATGCCGATGGCGAGCAGCCTGCGGTCGCTGCCAGGCGGACCATCGAGCTCGATGCCCACGGGCAGGCCATCGTGCGTGAGCCCGGCGGGTATCGACAGGCCCGGAATGCCGGCATTGCTGGCGGGATCGGTGTTGCGCAGATAGGCGGTCATTTCGTCGATGGCGCTTGTGCCGTCGATCGACACGACGGACGAGCCGTTCACTTCGTCGATGGGCACGGCGACGAGGCGCGTGGTCGGAAAGAGCAGCGCGTCGAGCCGTTCGGCGGCGAACGTGTCCGCGTAATGCTGCTGCAATTGCGGCCGCCAGGTGTGCAGCGCGTCGGGGTAATGCCGCGTGAGCGCGCCCGCCAGCACGGCGTCGTAGATGTTGCGCACGTCGGGACTCGCGATGCGCGCCGCGATCTCGCCGACGGTTTTCACGGGAGCGTCGTTCGCGACGAGATAGTCGCGCACGTCTTCGAGCGCTTCGTGGATCGCGATCGGGCCGCCCGTCTGCTCGTTCAGGTGCAGCAGGTCGGGCATCGCCACTGGGACGAACGTCACGCCCGCCGCTTCGAGCCTGGCGAGCGCGGCGCGCGCGACGTGTTCCGTCGCGCGCTCGAGATCGGCCCACAGCGGCTGCGGCAGACCGATGCGCAACGTGGATAGTTGCACGCCGGGCAATGCCGCGTCGCCCGCGATCACGCCGTCGAGCAGCGCGATGTCGGCGACGGTGCGCGCCATCGGTCCGACGGTATCGCGCGTGTGACTGATGGGGACGACGGCGTTCGCATCGTGATAGCGGCGTTCGGCGCCGCCGTTGCCGACGGACGGGCGAAAGCCCGCGATGCCCGTCAGCGCCGCGGGAATGCGCGTCGAGCCGCCCGTGTCGCTGCCGAGGCCGGCGGGTGCGATGCGCGCGGCGACCGCGACAGCCGTGCCGCCCGACGAGCCGCCCGAGATCAGCGACGGGTCGTACGGATTGCGCACGGGGCCGGCATGCGGGGCCAGATTCGCGCTGGTGATGCCGAACGCGAGTTCATGCATGTTGGTCTTGCCCAGCACGATCGCGCCCGCGTCCCTCAGCTTGCGCACGGACGGCGCGTCCGTCTTCGGCTTGAAGCCGTCGAGCGCGGGCGTGCCCGCCGAGGTCAGCAGACCCGCCGTGTTGATGTTGTCCTTGATGACGACGGGCAGCCCCGCGAGCGGCAAGCGGGCTTTTTCGTCGGGCGTGAGGGCGTCGATGCGTTTGGCGGCGGCGAGCGCGCCTTCCATGTCGAGCGCGGTGAAGGCGTTGAGCGTCGCGAGCGCGGCCGCGCGCGCGAGCAGGGTGGCGACATAGTCGGTCGCCTTGAGCCGGCCTGACCGGATCGCCGCGACGGCTTGCGTCGCCGTCAGCGCGAGTTGTTCATCGACGGTCCATTGCATGTGTTCTGTCTCCCTTTTGAAGCGCACGGAACGCGCGTCGGCGGCGATGCGCGTCCTGACGCACGGATGCGCGCGCTCGACCCAATTGCGACTTATTTGCGCAACAGGCGCAAAGCAAGCCGCGCGAGCTTCGGAACGAGCGTGGGGCGTACGAGCCGTTTGTCGTAGCCGCTCATCCGTTGGTCGTTTTCCTGGAGACAGAGTTCGATCAATTGACGTGTGGACAGCGCCTGGCCGATCGTCGCGCTGTTGGCGGGCAGGAAGTTGGAGTCGTGCGCCACGCCGTTCGAGTCGATGCCCTTCGCGATCGCGACGCGGTCCCAGATCAGCTTGATCCAGATCGCGCCGACGCGCAGCGAGTGCCACGGGCGCCGCCACCACGGCATCGTGCGGCGATACCACGCGATCCAGTTGACGAAGAAGAGGATGTGGCGCGCTTCTTCCTGAATGACGGGCTCGAACGTTTCGACCAGTTCTTCGGGAAAGTAGCCCGACAACTGCGCGGAGCGAAACAGGCCGAACGCGAAGAAGCTGTCGATACATTCGCTGTAGCCCGTGAACATCCATGCCCATTCGGGGTCGCGCGGCGCCGGATAGTCGGGTTCCGGCGCGAGCTCGATGCCATACGCGGCCACGAGCCGCGACAAAACGTGCTTGTGGCGGGCCTCTTCAGCCGCGTCCATTTCGATTGCTTCGCGTATCAGCGGGTCTTGCACCTGCGCGGCATACGTGGCGACGCGGATCGACGCGCGGCCTTCCGTCTGCACGGCGATGTCCCAGATAGGCAGCGACGTGATGCGCTTGAGCGCATCGGCAGGCAATTGCGGCCAGTCGATGACGGCCGGCTTGTACGGATTGTGCGTTTCGAGAAGCATCCGGCAGAACATCTGCTTGTGCGCCTCGGACCCGACTCGCATGCGCGCGTGACCTTCGAAAGCATCGAATGTCCAGTTACGTAGCGCATGATCGTGTTCGGCTTCTGTTATCAGGGTGTCTGACATGTCAGGCGGAGAACTTTTGGCGAGTTATTCCGGCTATTCTGTCATACCCCGTCATTTTGTGGCGTTGAGCGGGCATGCGCCGCGCTGGCGCGCGAGGTTTCGCGCGGCATCGCGTCAAAAGTTGCAAGGTGGCGCAACCCGCTCCGGGCTTACTGACGGCTGTCGACCCACAGACGCCCCCAGCGGCACGCATAGGCGAGCGCGTGCTCTTCGTCGAAGAAATAGTCGAGCGCGTCGAACGAGTAGGCGTGCGTGCCGTTGGCGGACGTGGCTTTTTCGATGGTGAGATTGGCGGCGAACAGCCCGTTCGGAAGGCGCTGCGCCGCGGGGGCTACTTCGTAGCCTTTATAGCGGATATGTCGGTTCATGTGTCTCATGTGCGATCGCCTCCCCACGGCGGATGTGCTCGCGACGCGTCGATCGGTCAACAGGGCGGGCAGGGACTAGCGTAGGCCGGGCCGCCGGGCGCGTGAACCAATCATTCGTCGCAAGCAAATCACGGGCGGCCGGGAACGGTCTTCAGGATCTGGATGTGGCGGTATCGCGTGCGTCATACATGCATGAGGCGATGATGCGGCAGCCCTTGCGGCTGCGTCTGTTGCTTGGGCCACGATGCAGGCCACGAATTTCAAGCCACCATTGGGGCGAACAGATGTTCGGGAGCGCACGCAGCAACGCGCGCGCCGCTCGTGCAATTGCCTACCGGCGCCGACGATGCAACGGAATGGCACACGAGCAAACGCCGCGCACCTGGCGGCGCGCGGCGTTCAGTCGAAATCGTCCAGCGGAACAGCGGGAATCAGTTGGCGAGCGCGAGCACGCGGCCGCTGCGCGTGTCGTCGTCGTGGTCTGCCGGCAACGCCGAGACGCCGGACGCGCTCGCCGCATGGTGCGAGCGGAACGCGAGCGCGAATTGCGCGGCCTGTTGCCCGACCGTCGACAACTGCTCGACGACTTTCGGATCGGAACAGCTATCGGCCGTGTCGAAGCGCGTTTCGAGCGTATTGATGCCCGCGCCGAAAGGCGTCGGCCAGCCGCGCAGCGCATGCACGATGGAGCGCAGGGAAGTCAGCACGGAGCCGGCCGCCTGCCATCCGTAAGCCGTGACGATGCAGCCGACCGCGCGGCCGTCGAGATACGGACGGTCGTCGGCGCGCAACTCTTCGAGCGTATCGAGCGCATTTTTCACGAGGCCCGAGACACCGCCGTGATAACCGGGCGTCGCGATGATGAGCGCATCCGCCTGACGTACAGCCTCGATCAGTTCGAGTTGTTCGGCCGTGCGTTGCGCGCTTTCGGGTGCGTAGTGCGGCAGACTGTGCAGAAATGCGCCGCCGAACAGGCGCGTGC
Organism: Paraburkholderia bengalensis; assembly: GCF_037126505.1. Classification (NCBI taxonomy): domain Bacteria; kingdom Pseudomonadati; phylum Pseudomonadota; class Betaproteobacteria; order Burkholderiales; family Burkholderiaceae; genus Paraburkholderia; species Paraburkholderia bengalensis. Next base: position 61,516 of record NZ_JACFYJ010000016.1, on the reverse strand, counting down.
GCGCGCCCGCCTGCTCCGCGCCGCGCAGCGCGAAGCGAGTGCGCGCTCAGTGGACGAGGCCGCGCGCGTGGTGCCGCCGATGCCGACGACGAGCGGGCGGCGGTTGTGATCGAAACGGGTCAACTTGAAGCTCCTTGCTGCTGTGGCGGCCGGCCGGATGCATGTTGGACACGCGTGGCATCTTTTGCACGCGAACGGCCCAAGGCCTGAATCGCCATCTTAGTGACCGATGTTAGCAGCGGGAAACGACTTTTTGTTCTAACGATATAACGGCATCAGGGTTATCGGCCGCGTGCATTGGCGTGAAATGCATGTGCAAAAGGCTTCGTTGGAACGCGGTTGCAAGCCCGCTAACATCGAGGCGTCTCCTCCATGAAAACTCCTTGACATGGGATTGGCCCCGGCTTCGAGAGAAGCTGGGGCTTTTTTTGTTCGGCGACGTTGGTCATGCCCAGCTCAGCGGGCTTCGGCAGAATGCGGCGTCGGACGGAGCAAAAGCAGCGCGATGGTGACGGCGCAAAACACTGCACCCGCGTAGAAGGTGGTGGCCGCGCCGAGACGGTCCCACAGCCTGCCAGCGATGACACTGGCAATCAGCGTCACAACTCCGCTCGACAGGTTGAAAAAACCGAACGCCGTGCCGCGCAGTTGTGCGGGCGCCGTGTGTGCCACCATCGTGGCAAGCAGCCCCTGCGTCATGCCCATGTGCAGTCCCCACAGCCCGACGCCGACGAGCACGATGCTCCAGTGAGTGCCGTGCGCAAGCACGACGTCGGATGCGATCAGCACGATCAGGCCGGCCACCAACAGTCGCGAGTGGCTCGTCGTGTCGGCGAGCTTGCCGAATGGGTAGGCCGATAAGGCATAGACGGCATTCATCGCAACCATCACGAGGGGCACCAGCGCAATCGGCACCCCGCTTCCCATGGTGCGCAGAACCAGGAACGCCTCGCTGAATCGTGCCAAAGCGAAGACGGCGCCCACACCAACCACCCACCAGTAGTTCGCGCCCAGCTGCCTGAGACTCTCCGGCCGAATGGGATTGACCCTCCTGGCACCCGGTTCGCGCACGGGTTCCGATACGCCAAGCGTCAACAGGACGACGGCAACGAGTCCGGGCACAACAGCAAGCCAGAACGCAAGCCGGAAGTTATCGGCCCACGTCAGCATGATCAGAACGGCCAGCAGCGGTCCGAGAAAAGCGCCGACCGTGTCGAGCGACTGCCGCAGACCGAACGCCGCGCCGCGCAGATGCGGCGGCGTGACATCGGCAACCAGCGCGTCGCGAGGCGCGCCCCGGATGCCCTTGCCGACGCGGTCGATGACACGAGCCGCGACCACTACACCGACAGTTGGCGCAATGGCAAAAAGCGGCTTGCTCAACGCGCCAAGCCCGTATCCGGCGACGGCCAGCCACTTGCGATTGCCCAAGTAATCGCTCAGCGTGCCGGAAAATACCTTGACGACGGGAGCCGTGGCCTCGGCAATGCCTTCGATGATGCCTATCGTCGTCGCGCTGGCGCCGAGGCTCGCCATCAGGAACATGGGCAGCAAACTGTGGACGATCTCGGACGAAACATCCATGAACAAACTGACACAGCCAAGGACCCATACGCTGCGCGGAATCTGTCGAATGACACTGGCCTGCGGTTCGATTTGCATCGGGTCTTTTCGTGAGAAGGATGATGGGAATCATATCTCGCGAAACGGCGCGACCCGGCGCGCAAGCGCGGGCCTGTCCATTTACGGAGGGGAAGAGTCGTCGGTTTGTAGCGCCGAATGGAATGCGATCACGGCGCGCATCGCACGAATTCGCGCGAGGCCTTGTCGACTGAAGTCAGCGCTTCACGTCAGCGCTTCACGTCACCGACTCACTGCGGCAATGGCACGATCCGTTGCAGCGCGTGCGCGTTGTCGACGGCCGTCAGTTCGCGCGACTCCGGGGTCACGCAAACCGTGTCGCCATCAAACGCCTCGCGCCACACAAAGCCGCTCTTGCAGGTGTTCGGTCCATACGTGCCGCCCGTCGGCGAGCGGTTGTCGGTGGCGGCGCGGTTTTCCGCGAGAATGCGCGTCTGCGTGTCGGGCGTGACGCAGACTTTGTCGCCCGGTTGCGCCTCGCGCCAGATGAACGGCTTCACGCAGGCACCGCGCATGTGCGCGCGCCGCTGCAGCTCCTTCTTCGACACGACCTGATCGCCTTCGCGCACGGGCTGGTCGGTTGCCGTCGCAGCGGGCGTGGAAACGGAGACGGGCACGGGGACGGAAGCGGGCTCCGACGTGGAAGGCAGCGCGGCGCGCTGCTGCGTCGACGTCGTGCTGCCCGTGCCTGCGTCGCGCGAGGTGCCCGTCACTTTCAGCAGCACGGCGCCTGTCAGGGCGATGGCCGCGACTGCGCCGCCCATCACCCAGATGCGCGCGGGGCTTTTCCCGTGGCTATCGTTCGACGACTGCGCGACTGTGGCCGCAGACGGCGCGGCGGCAGTCGGCGCGTCGGCACCTGGCCCGCGCAGCGCGTTGATCAGCAACTGCACGTCGCTATCCCAACGCGCGTGCGTCAGTTCGACGGAGTTGCGATAGGCGAGCTCCTTGATGTCGGCGGGAAGATCGGCTTCCCGCGGCATCGTCGCGCCTTGCACGAGAACGGGGATCACGCGCACGCCGCGCTTGAGCGCGGACGACGTTTCGAGCCGTACGAAATCGTTCGGATCGTCGAGCCGCCGCTGACCCTGCTTGTCGGTGACAGTCAGCCATGTGCGGCCGATCAGCGACAGCAGCACGGAACATTTTTCGATATTCGACTCGATCGCGCGCCGGAAGTCGGCGCCGGGTTCGATCGTCTCGACGTCCATGAAGACCATGTGCTCGCCGAATGCGTCACGCAACGATTCGAACAGGCGTCCCGCCTGGCCCTCCGTGTCGTCGCGCCGATAACTGATGAAGACGGGCTGCATCGAATGAATCCTCCGTACCGGTTGAACGGCGAGCCATGCGTGCAATTCAAGAGCATTTTCATTAAAGCAGAGCAATCGGCGTCGTGCGAACCGGCGATGACCCGCGGGCCGCGTTGCGCGATGGGGCGGCGCCGTCCATACTTGTCCGCGCCCGATCGGGCGATCATCATCGAAACGGACATCGCATGACCACGGGAATCGAAGGCCAGGTTGTCCTGTTCTGCGGGCACATGATCGACGCGCCCGGGCGGCGCGCCGAACGCTTTCCCGCGCGTCTCGAAAGCCGCGTCGCGCAGGCGATTGCCGGCGAGCTCGACGCGATCGGCGCGGGTTGCGCCGACATCGGCGTGTGCAGCGCCGCATGCGGCAGCGACCTGCTGTTCGCGCAAGCGGCGCTCGATCGGCGCATGACGCTGCGCATCTATCTTCCGTTTCGCGAACGCGAGTTCCTTAAACAGTCCGTCGCATTCGGCGGCGAGCGTTGGGTCGCGCTTTTTCGTCGCGTGATCGATGCGGCGGGGTGCATGGTTGCGGACGACGTATTGGGCCCGCTGCAACCCGGCGACGATCCGTTCGCGCGCAACAACCTGCTGATGCTGTCGCAGGCTGAGCAGATTACGGCGCGCGCGCTGCGCTTCATTTGCGTCTGGGACGGCAAGCCCGGCGACGGTCCCGGCGGCACCGAGCATCTCGTCCAACAGGTGCACGCGGTCCACGGCGACGTGAGGCGAATCGACATCGGCGCGCTCGCGTGCGCCACGCGCGCGGACGAATGATGTCCGCAACCTGAAGCGGTCCGTCACGGGTGCGGGGCGCGTCGTCATCGCGCGTCATCGTGCAGTGCTCGCGTCACATCGCGCCACATCGCGACGCACCGTTCTGTGCGCTAGCCCGCAAAACGCGCTATTTCGTCTTGGCAATGCAGCATGCTTTGCTATGCTCATTGAAGCCTTGGGTGTACAGGCCGACGCCTGACCAGCACGTGAAGTGGCGCGCTGTCGCGGCTGGCTTATCGCGCTTTCGGGAGTTCCGTCATGAATGCGTTCGACACGCTGCTTGCGCAAACCATCAGTTCCCCCGATCTGCTCGGCGACGCGGCAGCGAACGAAGAGCGCAAGGAATACGATGAGACGAATCCCGTCACGTTGCCCGTGCTGCGCGCAGCGTTGCCCGCCGTGTCCGACCGCGCCGTGGAGCTGATCGTCGCGTTCGAGGTCACGAGCGAGACCGTCTACAACCGCCTGTACGTGCATCCTGTCTGGCCGCAGGGGCAGTCGGGCTGCACCATCGGAATTGGCTATGACCTCGGGTACGTGACGTCGCAGCGCATGTCGGACGACTGGCGCACCGCGCAACTCGCGCCCGCCGACATCGCTGCGCTGACGGGCGTGTGCGGAATGAAGGGCACGGCCGCGCAGCATGCGCTGCCGAACGTGAAGTCGGTGAGCGTGCCGTTCGCGGCGGCGAATGCCGTGTTCAGGAACGTGACGCTGCAGCGCACCGTCGCGCAGACGGTCGCCGCGCTGCCGCGCGCCGCGACGCTCACGCCCGATTGCCTCGGCGCGCTCGTATCGCTGGTCTATAACCGTGGTGCGTCGTTCGCAGCGCAGGGCGACCGTTACACGGAAATGCGCGCGATCGCCGCCGATGTCGCGAACGGCAACCTCAAGGACATTCCGACGCAGTTTCGCTCGATGAAGCGGCTGTGGAGCGGCCAGCCGAATCTGCAGGGCCTCGTGCGCCGGCGCGAGCTGGAGGCGCTGCTGTTCGAGGAAGGGCTGGGCCAGCCCGCTGGCTGATGCGCGCGCGTGGCAGCGCGTGCGCCTTGACGGTGGACGCGCCGCGCCGACGCGACGGGCGCAACGCAGCGCGAGCAGCGCGAGCAGCGCGCCGTCGTCAAAGGAGTGACCTGTGCAAAATGTCGATTCCGTCGCGTCGCCGGACGCGCTCGCCAATCTGCCGCCGCAGCCTGCGTGCGAGCCGGCCGCAGCCGACGACACACGCCTGAAAATCAGCGTGATCAACGGCAACATTCAGTTCATTCACGAGCCGCTGCTGCTCGGCCATTACCGCGACGCATCGCTGACGGGCGCCGAAGCCATCGTCGACGGGCTGATCGGCGGCGCGCTCAGCACCTCGATCCGCCTGGGGCGCTACCCGCAGCATCTCGGCAGCCAGCAGGTGTTCGTCAACGCCGGTTTCCGGTCGCCCGATCCGTTCCAGCTGCCGCGTCCCGCCGGCGTGATCGTCGTGGGGCTCGGCAGCGAAGGGCAGCTTCGCGCCGGCGATCTCGAGACGACCGTGCGGCTCGGCGTGATCGCCTGGTCGCAAAGCCTGGCTGAGATCCGCGAGCGCTCGGGCGAGTCCTTCGTGCTCGCCGCGACGCTGATCGGCAGCGGCGGCACGGGCATCGCGGCGGGACAGGCCGCGCGGCTCGTTGCCGAAGGCGTGCGCGACGCGAACCTGCGGCTCGCGCGGGCGAAGTGGCCGTGCGTGTGCCACTTGCGGCTCGTCGAGCTGTACATGGACCGCTCGACGGACGCATGGCGCTCGCTCAAGCTGCTGGATGCCGCCAACCCGGGCTGCTATCTGATCGGCGATGCCGTGATCGACGGGTTGGGCGGGCTCACGCGTCCCCTCGACAGCAGCTATCGCGGCACCGACTACGACCTCATCAGCGCCGTGACGCAGATCGACAGCGACGGCGAGACGAATATCGTCTACACGCTGGACACGCGGCGCGCCCGCACGGAAGTGCGCGCGACGGCGGCGCAGGGGCGGCTGCTCGCGCAGCTGGTCAAGTCGGCATCGAGCGCCGACAACGCCGACCCGACCATCGGACAGGTGCTCTATCAACTGATCGTTCCGCGCGAGATGCGGCCGTTCCTCGCGGGCGGCACCGAGATGCAGATCGAAGTCGACAGGGGGACGGCGGGCATTCCGTGGGAGATGCTCGACACGGCGCCCGCTTGCGCGTCCGCTTTCGTGCAGCAGGCAACGCCCGCCGTCGAGCCGACGCCGCCGTGGGCGATCCGCGCCAAGCTGCTGCGCAAGCTGCGCGTCGACAATGTGCCGCCGCGCGTGGACGATGCGAGCCGCGACGCGCAGATTCTCGTCATCGGCGAGCCGTTTATCGACGATCCTCGCTATCCCGCGCTGCCGGGCGCATGGGCGGAAGCGCGAGCCGTCGCCGATATCGTGGAAGCCGCGCGCGACGCGACGTGCGTGCGCGAGCTTTTCGCCCGAACCGCCGACGACCGCGGCCCGGATGCGCGCACGGTGATCAGCACGCTGCTCGAACGCGACTGGCGGATGCTGCATATCGCCGGACACGGCGAGCCGCCCGCCGACGGCGACCATCCCGTCGATGCCGGCGCCGACCGCCGCCGCGGCGTGGTGCTGTCCGACGGGATTTTTCTGGGGCCGCGCGAGATCGGCATGTTGCAGCGCACGCCCGAGCTGGTGTTCGTGAACTGCTGCTATCTGGCGGCGCGCAGCGGCGATCAGCTGCTCAAGCCGGCCGCCGTGACGACCTACGATCGCCCGCGCTACGCCGCCAACGTCGCGGAAGCGCTGATTTCCCTTGGCGTGAAGTGTGTGATCGCGGCGGGCTGGGCCGTCGAGGATGATCCCGCCAAGCTGTTCGCGACCACGTTCTATCAGCAGATCTTCGCTGGGCAGCGGTTTCTCGACGCCGTGTACGAGGCGCGCCGGGCGGCATGGATGAACGGCCAGGGCGGCAACACGTGGGCCGCCTACCAGTGCTACGGCGATGCGAACTGGACGCTGGAGCCCGCTTCGGACGGAATCGGCGTGCGCACGTGGTCGCCGCGCGAACGTTATGCGGGCATCGCATCGTCGGGATCGCTCGTGCTCGCGCTGGAAGAGCTGACGGCGAACGCCAGCTTCGACGCGTCGGCGTCGTCCAATCCGCTCGCCTGGCTCGACGACGCCTTCGGCGAGCGCTGGAGCGGACAGGGCGAGGTTGCGGAAGCCTTCGGCAAGGCGTGGGCGGCGCGGCGCGACGACGCGAAGGCAGTCGAATGGTTTCGCAAGGCGGTCGGTCAAGGCGGCCGCTGCACGACCTTCGGCGCGACGGAACAACTGGCCAGCCTGCAGGCGAAGCGCGCGTGGACCGACTTGCAGGCGAAGGTGGCGAACGCGGCGCAAGGCGCCGTGTCGCCCGACGACATCGCCGCGGCGCGCGCCCAGATCGACGACAGCCTGCGGCTGCTGCGCCTGTTGCTGGGCGTGCAGCAGAGCGTCGACCGGCTCGCGATCTGCGGCGGCGTGCACAAGCGCATGGCGCTCGTCGAGCGCGTGGCGGGCAACGGCGCGGGTGAGTCGGACGCGATCGGGAACATGCTGGACATGTATCGCCAGGCCGAAGAACTCGGCAAGACGCAGGGCGCGACCGACGAGTTCTATCCCCTCATCAACCGGCTCGCCGCGGAGTTGATGGTGCGCATGAGCGAGGCCGGACCGGCTTCGCTCGACGCGGGCGCCGTCGAGCGTCTGAGGCAGCTGCTCGACCGCCTGCAGCACGATGATCCGAATTTCTGGAACGTCGCCGCGATGACCGAACTGACGTTCTACGAAAGCCTTGCGCAGCGAAATCTCGGCGCGCGGCTCGCGGTGATCCGCCACGCGCTCGAACTGCTGCACACGCGCATGCCCGCGCCCAGCAACTGGAGTTCCGTGCTCGATCAATGCGAGTTCGTGCTCGGCCGCTACGTGAGCCAGCCGTCCACGTCCGACGACGAGAAAGCGGCCGCCGTGCAACTGCTGACGCTGCTCCGAGGATGGTCGGCCTGCACGCGTTCGTGACGCGTACGGCCGATGCGCCGATTGATCCCGCGCCGGGCGCGCCCGGCGCCCGGTTTGCGCGTGTTACGACAGATCGGGCAGCGAACTCAGATAGTTGCTGGTGAAGCTCGCGACCTTCTGCTGGAGCGTGCCCTGCACGCCGTCGAGCACGGCGAGGTTGATCGCCGCCTTGGTCGACAGGCGCTTGAGTTCGGCCTGGTTGTTGCGCACCTTGACGAACAGCACCTGCGTCAGATTCATGTTGGCCGTCAGCGAAAACGCCATCAGCGACACGGTGAGACTGTCGCCGGCATCGGCGGGGCCGGGATCGGCGAGCGCGATCTGGAAGCTCGCTGCCGTGGTGCGGCGGCTTTCGCGATTGAACAGCTTGATCCAGGGCGTGGACGTGTCCATCGAACTCAACGCCTTCAGCGTGGCGTCGATCAGCGGCGCGGCGGCGACGGCGCCCGGCCCGAGCAGCGCGGCCGCTACGCTGAGCAGGGCCTGGTGGACGTCGATGTCCGAACCGCCCGACTCATAGGCCGTCATCTCGCAGGTCTCGACGAGCCAGCCGAGATTGGCGAGCACGCGGCCGTAGCCTCGGTACCAGTTTTCCGAATCGTCGGGCGAGATGTTGTCGTGCTTGAGCACCAGTTGCGCGAGCAACAGCGAGTCGGCGACTGCCTGGCGGCGGCTTGCCGAAATGCCCGACTTGAACGAGACGACGCCCGAACCGGCAACGATCGCCTGATCCTTGCTTGCGTCAAAGGCGGGCGGCGCAAGGTCCAGCGTGTCGGCACCGCCGCGTCGCACACTGGGAAGCCTGGCATCCTGAACGAAGGCCGCTGCCTGAGTGAGGGTCGAAGCGCTCATGACGAGACTCCCATAACGAAGAAGAGGGGCTGCGTGAACAAGACGAATCGGACGTACGTCGCGTGAAGACTGCGTGCGGGTGCGCGCATCGCGCGGCCAGGCGATCATGGCCGCGGCGGCGCCGGCGGGGCGTTCAATCAGGTTAGGTCAAGCGCGCCCGTTGGAAGATATTTTTCGTCCGAAGCTTTGTCCGAAGCGCGAATCCAATCGCGCGTGCGCTAGCGAACACATCGACATGCAAAGCAGGCGGCCCGCCGCGTCGCCTTCCGGCGCCCGTTCGCGGCGCCGATCCGCTTTTGTTATCGCCTCATCCGACAGTCGGATTGTTCCCGTATCGGGCGGCGCTTTATATTGCCTACACCGACGGCCGTGCGCGAGCGCCGGTCCAACAACGACGAATGCGCGGGCAATCGCACCGCGCATCGGGAGCACAGGAGCGCAACGATGAATCGAATCGATCTGGAGGGCCGCGTGGTCGTCATTACGGGCGGCGCGCGGGGTATCGGCTATGCCGTGGCGCAGCGCGCGCTGCGCTCGGGCGCGGCCGTCGCGCTCTGGGATGTGGACAGCGAGCGGCTTGCGCGCAGCGAGCGCGAACTCGGCGAACTCGGCAAGGTGTCGGCCTTCGTCGTCGATCAGACCCGCGAGGCCGAACTCGATGCGGCCGTCGCGAGCACGCTGGCCGCGCATGGCGCGATCGATGTGCTGATCAACTGCGCGGGCATCACGGGCGGCAACGGCGCGACGTGGGAACTCGAGCCGGACGTCTGGCGCCGCGTGATCGACGTGAACCTGATCGGACCGTATCTGGCGTGCCGCGCCGTCGTGCCGCAGATGCTCAGGCAGGGCTACGGGCGCATCGTGAATATCGCGTCCGTGGCGGGCAAGGAGGGCAATCCGAACGCGTCGCACTACAGCGCGTCGAAGGCGGGGCTGATCGGTCTCACCAAGTCGCTTGGCAAGGAACTCGCGACGAAGAACATCCTTGTCAATGCTGTCACGCCCGCTGCCGCAAAAACCGAGATCTTCGATTCGATGAAGCAGGAGCACATCGACTACATGCTGTCGAAGATTCCGATGAACCGTTTCCTGCTGCCCGACGAGGCAGCCTCGCTGATCCTGTGGCTCGCATCGGAAGACTGCGCGTTCAGCACGGGCGCCGTGTTCGACCTGTCGGGCGGCCGCGCAACGTATTAAACGCGCCGCATGCGCGGCCACGCACAACGGCCGCGCGCCTCGGTCGAGACGATGGCGGCGCACCGCCGATGCATTCCGCGAAGGCAGGCGTTCGCCTACAGGAGACACCATGAACGGACCACACCAGGAATCGCTCGACGGCATCGTCGGCCAGGTGATGCGGCGTCTGCTGCCGTTTCTGCTGCTGATGTACGTGCTGGCGTTTCTCGATCGCGCGAACATCGGCTTTGCGCAAAGGGCGCTGCAGCACGACACGGGCATTTCGAACGCGGCGTTCGCGTTCGGCGCGGGCGTGTTCTTTGTCGGGTATGCGCTGTTCGAGGTGCCGAGCAATCTGCTGCTGCATCGCGTGGGCGCGCGGATGTGGATGTGCCGCATCATGGTCACGTGGGGCATCGTGTCGGCGGCGATGAGCCTCGCGCACACGGCGACGGCTTTCTACGTGCTGCGCTTCGCGCTGGGCGTCGCGGAAGCGGGCTTCTTTCCCGGCGTCATCTATTACCTCACGCGCTGGTTTCCGCAGTCCGCGAGGGCTCGCGCAGTCGGCGTGTTCTATTTCGGCGCACCGCTGGCGTTCATGTTCGGCAGTCCGCTGTCGGGCCTGCTGCTCGACCTGCACGGCCTGTTGAATCTGGCGGGCTGGCAGTGGCTGTTCCTGATCGAAGGCGCGCTCGCTTCCGTGGTCGGCGTGTGGGCGTTCTTCTATCTCGACGACACGCCCGACGACGCGCGCTGGCTCACGCCCGCGGCACGCAAGACTCTGAGCGCCGCCCTCGACGACGATGCGCGCGCCGCCTCCGCGCACGGTCCGCGCAATATCGTTGCTGCCTTGCTGGACGGACGTGTGCTGCTGCTGTCGGCGATCTATCTGCTGATCCAGATGAGCGTGTATGGCGTGATCTTCTATTTGCCGCAGCAGGTCGCGGCGCTGATGGGCGAGGCGGTCGGCTTGCGGGTCGGCATGGTGGCGTCCGTGCCGTGGGTCTGCGCGCTCGCGCTGACGTGGTACGTGCCGCGCCGCGCGGACAGGACGGGTGCGCATCGGCGCTGGGCTGTCGCGCTGCTGGTGCTGGCGGGATGCGGGATCGGTGTGTCGGGGCTCGCGCATAGTCCGCTCGTGGCGCTGCTCGCGCTGTGCTGCGCGGCGAGCGGCTTCATCGCTGCGCAGCCGCTGTTCTGGACGTTCCCGACGCGCTATCTGACGGGCGCGGCCGCGGCGGGCGGCATCGCGCTGATCAACTCGCTGGGCAGCCTTGGCGGCTTTATCGCGCCGACGTTGCGCACGGGCGCCGAGCACGCATTCCAGTCGACGTCGGCGGGGTTGTTGCTGCTCGGCGCGGCGAGTTTCGCCGCCGCGCTGCTGATCGGCACCGTGGTGCGTCCGGGCGCCGGGCGCGAAGCCCCCGCGTTCTCACAACCGATTCATCGCGCCCGCTGACAGCGTGGCGCGCGCAAACCACGAACGGAGCTCAACAACATGGCGATGCCCACCATCCGGCACGTGCGTGCCTTCGTCGTCCGCGGCGGCGGCGCGGATTATCACGATCAGGCCGGCGGACACTGGATCGACGATCACATCTCGACGCCGATGGCGCGCTACCCCGAATACCGGCAAAGCCGCCAGTCTTTCGGCATCAACGTGCTGGGTACGCTGGTCGTCGAAATCGAAGCGAGCGACGGCACCGTCGGCTTCGCGGTGACGACGGGCGGCGAGATCGGCGCGTTCATCGTCGAGAAGCATCTGGCGCGCTTTCTCGAAGGACGGCTCGTCACCGACATCGAGAAGATGTGGGATCAGATGTATTTCTCGACGCTCTATTACGGACGCAAGGGCATCGTGCTGAACACGATTTCGGGCGTCGATCTCGCGCTGTGGGATCTGCTCGCGAAGGTGCGCAAGGAGCCGGTGTATCAGTTGCTGGGCGGCCCCGTGCGCGACGAACTGCAGTTCTACGCGACGGGCGCGCGGCCCGATCTGGCGAAGCAGATGGGCTTCATTGGCGGCAAGCTGCCGTTGCAGCACAATCCCGCCGAAGGCGAAGCGGGGCTGAAGCAGAACATCGAGAAGCTTGCGGAGATGCGCAGCCGCGTCGGCGACGACTTCTGGCTGATGTACGACTGCTGGATGAGCCTCGATGTCACGTATGCGACGAAGCTCGCGAAGGCCGCGCACGAGTATGGCCTGAAGTGGATCGAAGAAGCCTTGCCGCCCGATGACTACTGGGGTTACGCCGAACTGCGCCGCAACGTGCCGCGCGGCATGATGGTATCGACAGGCGAGCACGAAGCGACGCGATGGGGCTTCCGGATGCTGCTGGAGATGAACTGCTGCGATCTGATCCAGCCGGATGTGGGCTGGTGTGGCGGCATCACGGAGTTGATCAAGATTTCCGCGCTCGCCGATGCGCACAACGTGCTGGTCGTGCCGCACGGGTCGTCGGTGTACAGCTATCACTTCGTCGTCACGCGTCACAACTCGCCGTTCGCCGAGTTCCTGATGATGGCGCCGAAGGCCGATCAGGTCGTGCCAATGTTCACGCCGTTACTGCTCGACGAGCCGGTGCCCGTCAACGGCCGCATGAAAGTGCCCGATACGCCGGGCTTCGGCGTGCGCCTGAATCCCGAATGCAAGCTCGAGCGGCCTTATCAACATTGAATGGAGAAGCCTGTGCTGCTGAAAGACAAGACGGTGATCGTCACGGGCGGCTCGCGCGGCATTGGACGCGCGATCGCGGTGGCGTGCGCGAAAGAGGGCGCCGATGTCGCGATCAACTACTGGGGTGAAAACGATGCTTCGTATAAGCGTCGGTCCGCTGTCGAGGAGGTGGTCGGCGAGATCGAGGCGTTGGGGCGTCGGGTGATTGCCGTCGAAGGCAACGTTGCGTTGAAGGAGACGGGCGCGGACCTCGTGCGCCGCACGGTCGATGCGTTCGGCAAGGTCGACGTGCTGGCGAGCAACGCGGGCATCTGCCCGTTCCATGCGTTTCTCGACATGCCCGCCGACGTGCTGGAGACGACGGTCGCGGTGAATCTGAACGGTGCGTTCTTCGTCACGCAGGCGGTGGCGCAGCAGATGAAGGCGCAGGGCACGGGCGGCGCGATCGTCGCGACAAGTTCGATCAGCGCGCTGGTCGGCGGCGGCATGCAGACGCATTACACGCCGACGAAGGCGGGCGTGCATTCGCTGATGCAGTCGTGCGCGATTGCGCTTGGGCCTTATGGGATTCGGTGCAACTCGGTGATGCCTGGGACGATCGCCACTGATCTCAATGCCGAGGATCTTGCTGATGAGGCCAAGAAGGCTTACTTCGAAAAGCGGATTCCGCTTGGGAGGTTGGGACGGCCCGAGGATGTCGCGGATTGTGTGACGTTTCTTGCGTCGGATCGCGCGCGGTATGTCACGGGGGCTGCGCTGCTGGTCGATGGGGGGATGTTCGTGAATTTGCAGTAGGGCGTTTCTTTTGCCTGTGACGATGTTTGGGATTTTTTGCATCTGCGCGGCGAAGGCACAAACCGCCCCTATACCAACCCGGCAATCCGCTGCGAATGCACCCGCAACAACTCAACAAACCTGTGCGCCGGCTCAGCGAGAACTTCTGCCTTGCGAGTGAGGAGACCGAACCCCGCAAGGCTCTTGCCAATCTCGACAGGCAACGCAACCAGCAACTTGCCTCTCACGTGATCCCTGACAACCGACTCGGGCAACATCGCAACCGCATCATAGTTTTCGAGCAATTGCAGCGTCGCAAAGATAGACGCGCACTCAGTCAGATTGGCAGGCGTGCCTAGCCCGGCTCTCGCCAGTTCTTCTTCGAACAGCACGCGAGCCGGGCTCGTGATCGGCTGCGCCACCCATGGCCAGTCCATGAGTTCGGCAAGCGTGATCGAAGCGCGCCCGGCGAGCGGATGCACCGCCCGCACCACCAGCACCAGCGTCTCGCGCGCGAGCGGTTCGAAACGGAAGTCGTTGTGCTGCAGCGGATCGGTGAGGCGGCCAAGCGCCAGATCGATTTCGCGGCGGTGCAGCAGCTGCACTACCTGATCGCTCGTTTCGCCGAGAATGCACACATGCAGGAGCGGCCGCTCGGTTTTCAGCGCGGCGACAGCCATCGCGAGCAGATCGGGCGCGGCGCCCATGATCGCGCCGACGGTCAGCTGCCCGTGACCGCCCTTGCGTTTCGCGTCGAGATCCTCGGCGAAACGCGTCAGGTCCGCGAGCGCGCGTCGCGCGTAGGCGAGTGTGACGACGCCGAGCGGCGTCGGCTGCATGCCGCGCGCATTGCGTTCGAACAGCAGAAAGCCAAGGGCTTCTTCGATGTCGCCGAGCATGCGGCTCGCGCTGGGTTGCGCGACGTTGATGGCGTCGGCGGCCTGATGGACGTTGCGGGCATCGTCGAGCGCGACGAGCAGCGCGAGATGCTTGAACTTGAGCCGGTTGACGAGGGCGGGAGGGGCGGCAGTCTGGCTCATGTAAGGTCCGCTGCGATTCGGTTTGAGTATCGCCCAATCCCAACAACGGATTGAGATGTTATCGACGCCCGAATTATAGTCGCATGAAGACGCTTCAAAGAGAGCGGCAAAACACAGGTGAACAAAGACACTGGAGACACGGCCCGCATGGAGACAATCGCTTTCCGGATGGTGCTGAACCCCGGCATGCGCGACGAGTACGAGCGCCGGCATCGGGAAATCTGGCCCGAACTCGTCGATGCGCTGCACAACGCCGGCGTACGCGATTACCGCATTTTTCTCGACGAGCGCACGCAGCACCTGTTCGCGATCCTCACGCGTACGGCCGATCACTCGATGGAGCGCCTGCCTGAACTCGCCGTCATGCGCAAATGGTGGGATTACATGGCCGACATCATGCAGACGGCGCCCGATCACACGCCGCTGCAAGAGCCGCTCATTCCCGTATTCGAACTGCAGCATTCCATCCACTGATTCGCGACGCTCGCGGCGCCACACGCCCGCGACGAAGGACGTGCCATGAAAGTTGTCGACCCGCACATCCATCTGTGGGATCTGAAGACGCATCAGTATCCGTGGCTCGCCAATCCGGGCGTGTCGTTCGTCGGCGATGCGCGCGCGCTCAAGCACGACTATCTGCTCGACGATCTGCTGAAGGACACAGGCGACATCGAGTTGCTCAAGTGCGTGCATGTCGAAGCCAATCACGACCCGAAAGACCCTGTAGAAGAGACGCGCTGGCTGCAATCCGTAGCCGATGCGCCAGGCTCGCGCGCGATGCCGAACGGCATCGTCGCCGCTGTCGATCTGTCCGCCGACAACGCCGCCGAAGTGCTCGAAGGGCACGCCGCTTTTGCGAACACGCGCGGCGTGCGGCAGATTCTCAACGTGCATCACGACAAGCTATACGACTACGTCGGCCGCCACTTCATGCGCGAAACGCTATGGCGCGAGAACTTCAAACGCCTGCGTCAATATCGGATGTCATTCGACATGCAGCTGTATCCGTCGCAAATGGAAGAGGCCGCTGCGCTTGCGAAAGCGCATCACGACACACAGTTGATTGTCAATCACGCGGGCATGTTCGTGGACCGCAATAGCGTCGCCGGCTATCGCGCGTGGCGCGACGGCATGCGGGCGCTCGCGCAATGTCCGAACGTCGCGGTGAAGATCAGCGGGCTCGCGATGTTCGATCATCAGTGGACAGTCGAAAGCCTGCGCCCTTACGTGCTTGAAACCATCGATACGTTCGGTGTCGGGCGCGCAATGTTCGCCTCGAACTTTCCCGTCGACAGGCAATTCGGTTCGTATGGCGACTTGTGGCGCGCGTATGCGGCGATTGTCAGCGCAGCAAGCGAGGCCGAGAAGGACGCGCTTTTCGTGCGCAACGCCGAACGGCTCTATCGCATCTGAAGTGCCAAGGGACGCAAGCAGCACTGAAGCACTGAAGCATAGGAAGCGGCAGCATCGAGGAGGGAGCGTGCAGCAACACATTCAAAAGGTGCCGAGGCTCGAACTGCGCCATGCGAGCAAGTCGTTCGGGCGCGTGCGCGCGCTGTCGGACGGCGAGCTCGTGCTGTGGCCCGGTGAAGTGCATGCATTGCTCGGCGAAAACGGCGCGGGCAAATCGACGCTCGTGAAGATACTCGCGGGCGTGCATCAGCCGGACACGGGCGAGCTCTTCATCGACGGCACGGCGCGTCGATTCGCGACGCCCGCCGAAGCGCGCGATGCGGGCCTCGCGGTCATCTATCAGGAGCCGACGCTGTTCTTCGATCTGTCGATTGCCGAGAACATCTTCATGGGACGGCAGCCCATCGATCGCTTCGGCCGCATTCAACACGACGCGATGCGCCGCGAAGTCGACGGTTTGCTCGCGTCGCTCGGCGTCGATCTGCGCGCGGAGCGTCTCGTGCGCGGGCTGTCGATCGCGGATCAGCAGGTGATCGAGATCGCGAAGGCGCTGTCGCTGAACGCAAACGTGCTGATCATGGACGAGCCGACCGCGGCACTGTCGCTTCCCGAAGTCGAGCGGCTCTTCGCGATCGTGCGCAAGCTGCGCGAGCGCGATGTCGCGATCCTCTTCATCACGCACCGGCTCGACGAAGTGTTCGCGTTGACGCAGCACGTGACGATCATGCGCGACGGCGCGAAAGTATTCGACGCGCCCACAGCGGAGATGACGACGGAATCCGTCGTCGCGAAGATGGTGGGCCGCGATCTGGAGACGTTCTATCCGAAAGCCGACGTGGCACCCGGCGACGTGCGTCTGTCGGTGCGCAACCTGACCCGTCTCGGCGTGTTCAAGGATGTGTCGTTCGACGTTCGCGCGGGCGAAATCGTCGCGCTCGCGGGACTCGTCGGCGCGGGCCGCAGCGAAGTGGCGCGCGCGATCTTCGGCATCGATCCCGTCGATGCGGGCGAAGTGCAGATCGCGGGCAAGTGTCTTTCGATGGGCAATCCGGCGGCGGCCGTGCGCGCGGGCCTCGCGCTGGTGCCGGAAGACCGCCGCCAGCAAGGGCTCGCGCTGGAGTTGAGCATCGCGCGCAATGCGTCGATGACGGTGCTCGGACGGCTCGTACGTCACGGCCTGATTTCGACGCGCAGCGAAACGCAGCTTGCGACGCGCTGGGGCACGCGGCTGCGTCTGAAGGCGAGCGATCCTTTAGCGCCTGTGGGCACGTTGTCGGGTGGCAACCAGCAGAAGGTGGTGCTCGGCAAATGGCTCGCGACGGGCCCGAAAGTGCTGATCATCGACGAACCGACGCGAGGCATCGACGTCGGCGCCAAGGCCGAAGTATATGGCGCGTTGTCCGAGCTGGTGCAGGAAGGCATGGCCGTGCTGATGATTTCGAGCGAACTGCCCGAAGTGCTCGGCATGGCCGACCGCGTGCTGGTGATGCACGAAGGCCGCATCAGCGCGGAGATCGCGCGTGCCGATGCAAATGAAGAGCGCATCATGAGCGCGGCGCTCGGGCAATCGGCGGCATTGGTGGGGCGTGCAGCATGATCCGGCATTCGACCACTTCACACGCCGCTTCGCTCGAACACGCGCCGCTGCAACGCACGCGTTCGGGTCCGGGCGGCATCGTCGGCACCATCGCGAAAAGCCGCGAGACGACGCTCTTCATCGTGCTGATCCTGCTGATACTGGGCACGTCGCTCGCGCGGCCGCAGTTTCTGAATCTGCAGAATCTGCGCGACGTGCTGCTCAACGTCGCGATCATCAGCTTGCTGACGGCGGGCATGACGGTCGTGATCCTGATGCGGCATATCGATCTTTCCGTCGGCTCGACAGTGGGCATCAGCGCGTATGCCGTCGGCAGCCTGTATGTGACGTTCCCGCATATGCCCGTGCTCGTGGCGCTTGTTGCTGGCGTGGCGATCGGGCTGATCGCGGGCGGCATCAACGCGCTGCTGATTGCGGTGGGACGCGTGCCGTCGCTCGTCGCGACGTTATCGACGCTCTATATCTTCCGGGGCGCCGACTACGCGTGGGTGCACGGCGGCCAGATCAACGCAACCAGCTTGCCCGAAGCGTACTCGCGTCTCGCGACGGGCACGCTGTTCGGCATTCCGACACTCGCGCTGATCGCAGCCGTCGTGCTGTTCGCGCTGTCGTTCTACCTGAAGCATTTTCGCGCCGGGCGCGAGCACTACGCGATCGGCTCGAATCCGGAAGCGGCGCGCCTGGCGGGCGTCAATGTCGAGCGTCGCGTGATGTCGGGCTTTCTGTTGTCGGGCGCGATTGCGGGCTTTGCGGGCGCGCTGTGGCTGGCGCGCTTCGGCACCGTCGATGCGAGCACCGCGAAGGGCATCGAACTGCAAGTGGTGGCGGCCGCCGTGGTCGGCAGCGTGGCGATCACGGGCGGCGTCGGCACGATCCTCGGCGCGACACTCGGCGCGCTCGTGCTCGCGTGATCAGCATCGCGCTGGTCGTGCTGCACGTGTCGCCGTTCTGGGAGCAGGCGATCGAAGGCGCGCTGATCGTCGCCGCCATCGCTGCCGATACGCTGCTCGCCCGCTCCGTCGCCAAACGCATGATGAGGAAACGCGATCATGGCTAAACCCGATTCCGCGCTGCTCACGCGCAGGCGCGAAACGCCGCTGCGCTGGGAAACCTTGCTGGTGATCGTGCTGCTTGCGTCGCTCGGGCTGGGGCGCGCGCTGTCGCCTGTGTTCCTGACGGGCGCGAACCTGAGCAACGTGCTCGCCGACCTGACGGAGATCGCGTTGATGGCGCTGCCGATGACGCTGATCATCGTCGCGGCCGAGATCGATCTGTCCGTCGCGTCCGTGCTCGGCGCGTCGAGCGCGCTGATGGGCGTGCTGTGGCACATGGGGCTGCCGATGCCCGCCGTGATCGTTCTCGTGCTGCTGTTCGGCATGCTCGCGGGCCTGCTGAACGGGCTTGTGATCGTCAAGCTGAATCTGCCCTCGCTTGCCGTGACGATCGGCACGCTCGCGCTGTTTCGCGGGCTCTCGTACGTGCTGCTCGGCGATCAGGCCGTTGCCGATTTTCCGGCGGGATACACGGCGTTCGGCATGGACACGCTGTTCGGCACGTTCATTCCGCTGCCGTTTGTCATCGTCATCGTGTGCGCGGTGCTGTTCACGGTGCTGCTGCAGGCGACGGCCTTCGGCCGCCGTCTCTACGCCATCGGCGCGAACCCGACGGCGGCCGCGTTCTCGGGCATCGAGGTGGCGAAAGCGCGGATGCGCCTGTTCGTGCTGTCGGGCTTCATGAGCGCGATGGCGGGCATCGTCTACACGCTGCACTTCACCAGCGCGCGCGGCGACAACGGCGAAGGTTTCGAACTGTCCGTGATCGCCGCCGTGCTGTTCGGCGGTGTGAGCATTTTCGGCGGACGCGGGTCGATGGTGGGCGTGTTGCTGTCGCTGCTGATCATCGGCGTGCTGAAGAACGCGCTGACGCTCGACGACGTCTCCAGCGAAACGCTGACCATCGTGACGGGCGCGCTGCTGCTCGCGTCAGTGCTGATTCCCAACCTGGTCGCGCGCTGGCGGGCGATGCGCGACCGCAAGCTGATTGCCGCTCAAATGTTGACGAAGCAAGCTGCGCAGTAATGCCGTTCATCATCGATCGACAAACCCGGACGACACAAGTCCGATCCATCACCAGGAGACAACACATGAACAAACCACTGCGTCACGCGGGAGCGATGATGCTCTGCGCGGCCTTGCTGGGCGTGAGCGTCGCGGCGTCGGCGGCGGGCATCAAGCCGGATCTGAAAATCGCCTTCGTGCCGAAGCAGATCAACAACCCGTACGAAGTGATCGCCGATGACGGCGGCATGGCCGCAATCAAGGAGTTCAAGGGGCAGGGCAAGGTGGTGGGGCCGTCCGATGCGGGTGCTTCTTCGCAGGTGTCGTACATCAACACGCTCACGACGCAGCGTCAGGACGCAATCGTGATTGCCGCGAACGATGCGAACGCGCTAGTGCCGTATCTGAAGAAAGCGATGTCGCAGGGCATCAAGGTCGTCACGTTCGACTCCGATACGGCGCCCGAGGGTCGCCAGCTGTTCGTGAATCAGGCGAACGCGGAGAGCATCGGCCGCGGGCAGATCCAGTTGGTCTCGAAGCTGATGGGCGGCGAGGGCGAATTCGCGATTCTGTCCGCGACGCCGAACGCGACGAACCAGAACACCTGGATCAAGTGGATGCAGGACGAGTTGAAGAAGCCCGAGTACGCGAAGATGAAGCTCGTGAAGATCGCCTATGGCAACGACGACGATCAGAAGTCGTTCGTCGAGACGCAAGGCTTGTTGCAGGCGTATCCGAACCTGAAGGCGATCGTCGCGCCGACGTCGGTGGGCATTGCGGCGGCGGCGCGTTATATCTCGACGTCGTCGAGCAAGGGCAAGGTCGCGGTGACGGGACTCGGCACGCCGAACCAGATGCGCGCGTTCGTCAAGAACGGCACCGTGAAGGCGTTCCAGTTGTGGGACCCGGGTCAGCTCGGTTATCTCGCGGCATATGCAGCGGCGAGCCTCGCGTCGGGCGCGATCGCGGGCAAGGAAGGGGAGTCGTTCGACGCGGGCAAGCTCGGCAAGCGCACCATCGGCGCGCAGGGCGAGATCATCCTTGGACCGCCGACCACGTTCGACGCGAGCAACATCGACAACTTCAATTTCTGATTGCCGGCAGTCCGGTTGACGGAAGACGCGGGGCCGCTTGCGAGTGGCCCCTTTTATTCGCGCGGTTCCAACCGCGCGACGCCGCGCATCACGTCAAGCCGTTTTCCTGTACATACTTGACGAGCTCGGCGTTAGTGCGCACGTGAAGTTTCTTCATCGCGACGCTCTTTTGCGTGGCAACCGTCGAGATCGAACGGCTTACGTGCCGTGCGATATCCGTCAACGATGCGCCCGACGCAAAGAGCCGGATGACCTCGATCTCTTTCTTCGTCAGCAGGTCCTTGCCCGCTCGTGCTTCGCCGCCTTCGGCAAATTGCTGCAGGCGGGCGCGAATTCTCTGCGAGTAGTACGGCCGCCGCCTGTGCATGACTTCGAGCGTGGCGGTGCGGAACTCGTCGACACCCTCGCATTTATCGACGATCGCCGCCACGCCGGTGCGAGCCAGACGGATTAGCGCGTCGTCGTTGTTGAGCATCGTGAACACGATGACGGGAATGCGCGCATAGCGATGGCGCAGTTGCGCGATCAGCGCCAGCCCATCGGTGTCGCTTTGCGCGCTGCTCATCGTGAAGTCGGTGATGATCATGTCCCACTTGCTCTGCGCGAGGAGGCCGAGGAGTTCCGTGCCGGATCGCGCGGCAGCGTCGACTCTTGCGTTGGGAATGCTGCTCAAGGCATGGCTGATGGCGTGGCGGATGACGGGATGGTCGTCGGCAATGACGATCCTGAAGTCGCGGAGGGCGTTCATGATGAGAAGCAATGGCAGCGTCGGCAAAACGGGCGGTATTTGTAGGACGCGGAAAGTGCAATGTGCGCCATTCCGACGTGCGAAGTGCGACTCGATCCTGCGTGACGAGGAAGAATCGGACAGGTCCAGTAAGGATGACGAAAAACAGGACCGTTGCGTGCGGGCCTGCCGATATTTCGAATAAATCTGACGCCGTTATGCGTCTGATCCTGTGCGGGTAAAGAACTGTCAAGAATGCGCAATGCGACGCAAAGACCGTCAACCGTTTGCCCGGCGCTGCGTTTAGAGCGATGACCTTATGAGGTCGGCCGGCCAGTGGGCCGTTTAGTCAATCCGGGTTTTGAGGAATTAAGTCAATGAACAAGCACATCGTCGCCGCCGCTCTGGCAGGCCTGTTTTCGATCGGCGCATTCGCACAGGCATCGTCGGCCGCTGCGACGGACGCAGCACCCGCGGCCGCATCGGCACCTGCCGCAAAGCATCATGCGAAAAAGCATCACGCAAAGAAGCATGCGCACAAGAAGGCAGCGCCTGCCAAGGCAGCAACGGGCGACGCAGCATCGGCCGCGCAGTAATCGGACGTCGTAGTAATCGGCCGTGCGCATTGGCCTCTTGCTGAGGCGCAGGCCGAGGTAGAAAGAGGAAGGCGGGCGCTGGGGCCGCCTTCCTCTGTTGCGTTTACGAGTGAGGATTCGCGTTGCGGCGGTTCTCGAACGCGCCTAGCGCGTTTGCGAAGCGGCGCGCGCATTCCAGACCGAACGCGGTTGGTTTCATGCCGCGATCATGCGCGACATCGAAACCCATGCGCCATGCGGCGATACGTTTGCCATAGCATGTCAACCCGTCGAGCGACTGCATCACGAAAACGATGGAAGGCAAAATGCGCTCGTAAAGCGCTTGAGCCTGCTCGGAATGGCCGTCCACAAACGCCTGATGAATCGCGGCCTGCCAGTCGAACGTGTCGGGCGCGACGATCATGCCGGCGCATCCGGCGCGCAGATTATCGATCAACTCCTGGCCGCCGCGTCCGTTGAAGACGGGTAAATGGCTGGGTTGTTCGCGCAGACGCGCAATCGTCGAGTGGATGAGGGTGGCGGGTCCTTCGCCCTTTAGCCACTGGAATGACGGACATTGCGCCGCGAGCGCGACAAGCGACTGCACCGACAAACCCACGCCGAGATATTCCGGTGCGTTCTGAATACCGACGGGCACGATGACGCGCCGCATGATGTCGGCGAAAAAATCGAAGTAGAACGATTCGGGTCTGTCGCGCATCGAAGGCGGCTGCAGGATCAGCGCCGATGCGCCGTGCGCCACTGCATAGTCCGCAAGCGCGAATTGCGCGTCGGCGGTATCGCCCGTGACCGTGACGGCGAGCGGCACGCGCTGCGCGATGTGCGTGTTCGTCCACGCAATGAAGCGTTGCTGCTCGTCTAACGAGAGCCGGTTCACTTCCGTCGCGAGGCCGAGAATCACGATGCCGCTCGCGCCCGCTTCGATCGTGCGATCGATCTGCGTGTGGATCGCCTGCCGGTCGAGCGCGTTGTTGGCGTCGAAATATGCGTAGAGCACGGGCCACATCCCGCGCGGCGAAAATGCTGGCCGCGTGGTCATCAATGCGAATCCCGCGGCACGGGCGCGCCGCTCGCGCCCACGAGGAAGTCGAGATCCGCGCCCTCGTCGGCTTGCAGAACGTGTTCGACATACAGGCGGTAGTAGCCGCGCGCGGGCAGTTCGGGCGCGCGCCACGCCGCCCGGCGCCGCGCCAGCTCTTCGTCCGATACGTCCAGATGCAGCCGTCGCGCGGCACGTCGAGCTCGATCATGTCGCCGGTTTGCACCAGCGCGAGCGGCCCGCCTGCAGCGGCTTCGGGTGAGATGTGCAGCACGACGGCGCCGTACGCGGTGCCGCTCATGCGGCCATCGGAGATGCGCACCATGTCCGTGATGCCTTTTTGCAGCACTTTTTTCGGCAGCGGCATGTTGCCGACCTCGGCGAAGCCGGGATAGCCCTTCGGGCCTGCGCCCTTGAGCACCATCACGCAATGCTCGTCGATGTCGAGCGATTCGTCGTCGACCTTTGCGTGCAACTCTTCGACATTCTCGAACACGACTGCACGCCCGCGATGCTTGAGCAACGACGCGGTCGCCGCCGATGGCTTGATGACCGCGCCGTTCGGCGCGAGATTGCCTTTGAGCACGGCAATGCCCGCGTGCGGCTTGAACGGCTCGGCGAAGGTCGTGATGACTTTCTGATCGTAGTTCGGCGCGTCGCGGACGTTGTCCCAGATCGTCTTGCCATTGACCGTCAGGGCGTCGCGATGCAACAGGCCCTGTTCGCCCAGTTGCCGCAGCACGGCGGGCAGACCGCCGGCGTAGTAGAAGTCTTCCATCAGATGTTCGCCCGATGGCTGCAGGTTCACGAGGCAAGGCACGTTCGAGCCGAGTTCCCAGTCCTCGAGGTTCAGCTCGACGCCGATACGCCGCGCGAGCGCGATCAGATGCACGACGGCATTGGTCGAGCCGCCAATCGCCGCATTGGTGCGGATGGCGTTTTCGAAGGCCTGGCGCGTGAGAATCTTGTCCATCGTCAGGTCGTCGCGGACCATCTCGACAATGCGCCGTCCCGCCAGATGCGCGAGCACCTGGCGCCGTGCGTCGACGGCGGGAATCGCGGCGTTGTGCGGCAGACCGATGCCGAGCGACTCGACCATCGATGCCATCGTCGAGGCCGTGCCCATGGTCATGCAATGGCCGCGCGAGCGGTTCATGCACGACTCGGCATCGACGAATTCCTGCTGCGTCATCGTGCCGGCGCGCACTTCCTCCGACATTTGCCAGACGCCTGTGCCGGAGCCGATCGTGCGCCCCCGGAAGCGCCCGTTGAGCATCGGACCGCCCGACACGGCGAGTGCGGGCAGATTGCACGAGGCTGCGCCCATCAAGAGCGCGGGCGTGGTCTTGTCGCAGCCCACCAGCAGGATCACGCCGTCGAGCGGATTGCCGCGTATCGACTCCTCGACATCCATCGAAGCGAGATTGCGAAACAGCATGGCGGTGGGCCGCAGATTCGATTCGCCAAGCGACATCACGGGAAACTCGAGCGGCAAGCCGCCTGCCTCGCGCACGCCGCGCTTGACGTACTCCGCGAGTTCGCGAAAGTGCGCGTTGCAGGGCGTCAGTTCCGACCAGGTATTGCAGATGCCGACGACGGGGCGGCCGTCAAATTCGTCGTGAGGAATGCCCTGATTTTTCATCCATGAGCGATGGATGAAACCGTCCTTGTCGTTGCGGCCGAACCAGCTTTGCGAGCGTAGCTTGCGCATGGGGTCTCCTGGTGTGTGCTATGTGCTTCCTGCGTTGTACTTCGCAGCTTAGCCCGAGCTTAGTCCATGCGGCGCGCGGCAGGGCGTGATTCAGGCACATGCCAGGCGCCGTCACGCAGTGCGATCGCGCTGCAACAACGCACGCGGGGATCCGGCTCGCTTGCGCGACGCCGGCGTGAGAGAGGCTCTGCATGCTGCACAGCAGCGCAAATGCATCCATCGTCGGACGCGGACCTTCCAATAAGCGACATGCGCGCACGCGCGCCACGCGCTGCAGCATGCTCGCAAACCGTTGCGGCGCAAGGCGCACAGGCATCCTCTAACGTTCGTTCGATTTTGGCTGTGTCGCATTTGCGCAAGCGTCTGTCGCAATTAGTCGGCTAGGCGGGGTTTTTTCTAGCAACTATGTAGTCACACATGTGCGGGCCGGCGCCTGCACCACGAGGAGATGGACTCAATGAAATCCCCAAAGGTCGTGGTCGAAGGGTTATGTAAGGTTTTTGGACCCAACCCGAAACTGGCGCAGGACATGCTCTCGCGAGGCGCGTCGAAAGACGAGGTATTCGCCAAAACGGGGCATGTGGTGGGCGTCCACAATGCTTCCTTCGATGTGCAGGAAGGTGAAATTTTCGTGCTGATGGGCCTGTCCGGCTCCGGCAAGTCGACGCTGATCCGCCTGATCAACCGGCTCGTCGAGCCGACGGCGGGCAAGGTCATCATCGATGGCCGGGACGTTGCCGCCATCAAGCGGTCGGAATTGACGTCGCTGCGCCGCACCGACATGAGCATGGTGTTTCAGTCGTTCGCGCTGATGCCGCAACGCACGGTGCTGTCGAATGCCGCCTTCGGGCTGGAGGTGGCGGGCGTGGGCCGCAAGGAACGCGAGAAGCGCGCGCTCGAAGTGCTCGAGCAAGTCGGCCTTGCGACGTTCGCGGGCAAACTGCCTTCGGAGCTGTCGGGCGGCATGCAGCAGCGTGTGGGTCTCGCGCGCGCGCTCGCCGTGAACCCTTCGCTGATGATCATGGACGAGGCGTTCTCCGCGCTCGATCCCCTCAAGCGCAAGGAAATGCAGAACGTGCTGCTCGAATTGCAGAAGAACCAGCGACGCACGATTCTGTTCGTCTCGCACGATCTCGAAGAGGCGCTGCGCATCGGCAGCCGCATTGCGATCATGGAAGGCGGCCGGGTGGTGCAGATCGGCACGCCGCAGGACATCATCGCGAATCCCGCCGACGACTACGTGCGCGCGTTCTTCGAGGGCGTCGATACGAGCCGCTATCTGACGGCCGCCGATCTGATGCAGTCGAACCGCGTGCCCGTCGTGCGCAACCTCGATCAGACGAGCGTTGCCGAGTCGCTGAACGGCAGCGCCGAGTATGCGTTCGTGCTCGACGCCGAGCGGCGCATTCGCGGCTTCGTGACACGCGATGCGATTGGCAGCGCCTCGCCGGCGCTGAAGAAAGTCGAATGCATTTCGCGCGGCGCGCCGCTCGAACATGTCGTGTCGCGCGTGTGCGCGAACACGACGGCTCTGCCCGTGGTCGACGACGAGGACCGCTACTGCGGTTCCGTCGATCAGGCCGCGGTCCTCAAGGTCATTACGCGCAATAGAGGTGGTGCCCATGTCTGAGATGATTCCACTCGGCCGTTGGGTCGACCAGTCCGTTCACTATCTGCTCGACCATGACGCGAGCACGTTCGATTCGATTGGCAAGGCGATCGAGAGCTTCGCCGCAATGATCGAACACGGCCTGCAGGCCATCCCGATGTGGGCGCTGATGGCGCTCTTCATCGCCGTCGGCTTGTGGCGCGTGGGCTGGCGATTTGCGATCTTCGCGACCGCTTCGCTGTTGCTGATCTACGCGACGGGCTTCTGGGACCAGACAGTGATTACGCTGGGCCTCACGTTGTCATCGACGCTGATCAGTCTCGTGTTCGGCATTCCGCTCGGCATCTGGACCGCAAAGAACAAGCACGTGCAGATGATCGTGCGCCCCATCCTCGACCTGATGCAGACGATGCCCGCGTTCGTTTACCTGATTCCCGCCGCGATGCTGTTCGGCCTTGGCCGCGTGCCGGGCATTCTGTCGACGGTGATCTTCGCGATGCCGCCCGCTGTGCGTCTGACGAGCCTCGGCATCAAGCACGTGAACCGCGAGATCGTCGAAGCAGGGCAGGCATTCGGCTGCACGCCGTGGCAGCTGCTGTACAAGGTGCAATTCCCGAACGCGCTGCCGTCGATCATGCAGGGCGTGAACCAGACGATCATGATGGCGCTGTCGATGGTGATCATTGCGTCGATGGTGGGCGCGGGCGGTCTCGGCAATGACGTGCTCGCAAGTATTCAGCGCCTCGATATCGGCTTGGGTTTCGAAAGCGGTCTGTCCGTCGTGCTGCTCGCGATTATTCTTGACCGCATCACCGAGAGCTTCGGACGTTCGCCCGGCTCGGCTGCCGCACCGCGTTTCGCCGGTTTGCGCAGCGTGATGCGCGTGCGCCGCGAGCAGCCTGCCGTCGCGCAGAGTTAAGTCTCTGTCGTATTGACCCAGGCGCGGGGCGTCCAACCCGTCTGCAATAGAACCAATAGTGGTCGTCCCGCGAAGGCCTCCGGGCCTTCGCGGTGGCCAAACACAGTCTTCCTTGTGCTTCACGGAGCGCGACGTGACGTCTACCATGGCCGAAGCGCCGTTGTCGAACCTTGCTCATGTAGGTTTTCTGACGTTACCCAGTTTTTCGATGATCGCGTTCACGAGCGCGGTCGAAGTACTGCGCATGGCGAACTACGTGTCGCGTGCACAGCATTACCGCTGGTCGGTGATCACGCATGACGGCGTGCCCGTGCGCGCGAGCAACGGACTCACCGTCAAGCCGACACGCACGCTCGAAGAAGCGGGCATGCCCGATGTGCTGATCGTGTGCGGCGGCACGCAGATACGCAATGCCGTCGATGCGAACGTCAAGACCTTGCTCGCCGATGCCGCTGCGCAAGGCGTGCCGCTCGGCGGCATCTGCACGGGCGCCTATGCATTGATGGCGGCGGGCTTGCTCGATGGTTATCGCTGTTCGGTGCATTGGGAGGATCTGTCCGCGCTGCACAAGGACTACCCGCATGTGCATTTCGCCGACGAACTCTTCACGATCGATCGCGATCGGCTGACATGCACGGGCGGCACCGCGCCGCTCGATCTGATGCTCAATCTGATCAGCATGCGCTTTGGGCAGAACCTTGCTGCGCAGGTGTCCGAGCAGTTCATTCTCGAGCGCATTCGCGGCGCGAGCGACCCGCAGCCGATACCCGTCGATGCACGCGTCGGCTTTTCTCGCGCCGAGCTGATCGAAGTTGTGCGACTGATGGAAGCGAATATCGAAGAGCCCTTGTCGCTCGAAGAACTCGCGCGGCTCGTGCAACTGTCGCAGCGCCATTTGCAGCGGATGTTCAAGGTTTATCTGAGCGTATCGCCGACGCACTATTACCTGTCGCTGCGATTGCGCCGCGCGCGCGATCTGCTGCGCACGACAGATGCATCGATTGCGCGCGTGACGGCCGTGTGCGGCTTTCATTCGCCGTGTCATTTCAGCAAGGCATATCGCGCGCAGTTTGGCCATGCACCGAGTGTCGAGCGCCGCCACGCGAGCTAGCCAGGCGAGCGACCTGAAAATTACCGAGGAGAATCAAATGAAACAGAAGCTGATGATGGCGGCTGCGCTGTTGACGACCGCGGCTGCGACCGCACACGCCGCTGACCCCGCCGTGTGCCGCAACGTACGTTTCGCCGATGTCGGCTGGACCGACATCGCGGCGACGACGGGCCTTGCATCGACGATCTTCCAGGGGCTCGGTTACAACCCGACCAAGACGATCGCTTCCGTGCCCATTACGTTTGCCGGTATCAAAAGCAAGCAGATCGACGTGTTCCTCGGCTACTGGGCGCCGACGATGGACCCGATCATCCAGCCGTTCGTGAAGTCCGGCACGATCAAGGTGCTCGCGACGCCGAACCTGACGGGCGCGAAATACACGCTGGCGGTGCCGGACTATGTGTATAACGCCGGCTTGAAGAATTTCAGCGATATCGCGAAGTACGCCGACAAGCTCGATGGCAAGGTATACGGCATCGAGCCGGGCAACGACGGCAACGCGCTGATCAAGAAGATGATCGACGCCAACCAGTTCGGCATGGGCAAGTTCAAGCTGGTCGAATCGAGCGAGGCGGGCATGCTCGTCGAAGTGAATCGCGCGATACGCGAAAAGAAGTGGATCGTGTTTCTCGGCTGGGAGCCGCACCCTATGAACGTGCAGATGAAGATCGATTATCTGGCGGGCGGCGACGATGTGTTCGGGCCGAACTACGGCGAAGCCAAGGTGTTCACGGCGACGCCGCCCGACTATGCCACGCGCTGCCCGAATGCGGCGAAGCTGGTTTCGAATCTGCAGTTCACGACGTCCATCGAAAATAATGTGATGGTGCCGATCATGAACAAGGAAGACGCGAATAAGGCTGCGCTCGCCTGGTTGAAGGCCAATCCGCAGGCGCTGGATAAGTGGCTTGCGGGGGTGCAGACTTTCGATGGGAAGGATGGGTTGCCGGCGGTTAAGGCTTATATCGCGGCGCATTAGAGGGTTCTGTTTGCGAGGCGGGGTGGTTCGGGGTTTTGGGTGTCGCGCAAGCAATTGGGGTAGTGCGTTGCGAGCCGGCACCAGACCGCGTTGCGTGCCACCCGGACATCCAGGTGTCACATGACGTCCGAGGCAGTGACGATCCCGCCGCCGTGGTCGGTGGTGTCACCAGGACGGATGAGATAGATCATGGGATCGCTCCCGGTTGCTCGTTGGTGGCACACGGACCTGAAGAACACAAGCTAAATGATGACAATAAGCTTTTAAAAATCTCAATGATCTGTTTTTATCTTTACTGATTCCAGATGGATAAAGATAGTAAATGGCTGAATGCGATTGATTGCCGGCTACCAGGATAATCTGCTCCGACTGCTTCAGCAGCCGCAACTCCGAGCTAACCGCGCGACAAACTGCGTGAGCCGGCGTCGAGTCCATGGAGGGACTGGAACGGGGAGTACGGGGAGAGAAGAAGTGGTGCCGTTTGCGGTGCAACGCGCAAACAGGGTCACCGCACGAGGCGTATGGAATTCACGATAGGGGGTGCCGTACTACAGACCCGAAAAACCGGATGAGGTAGATCGCCAGGGCGTAGGCAACGCAGTTTCGCTAGAGCGAAAACGAAAGAAGACCGGGGAAGTTGAGAGCCCGTGGGTAAGTGTCAAGGGTTGGCGGTGTGAGCCCGCTTTCTTTGCTTACTTTCTTTGCGGCGGCAAAGAAAGTAACTGCCGCCCCGCACAGGGGCAACGCTTGCATAGCAAGACAAAACGCGGATGCCGGCGCACCGGCAAGCGAACACCTCATCGCGGATGCCCACGCAAACGGCGAAAGCAGGAAACCACAAATCAATTCACCGCCGCAAGCAGAAACCAAAAACCAAAAAAACCAAAAACCTCACGCATGCACATGCAAACCCAAACTGCCATTCACCACCGGATGAGCCAACGGAGCAACCTGCTTGCGCCGCTCCCGCGTAGGCGCGGTCCCGAACGCATCGCGATAGCTCTTGCTGAAATGACATGCCGACTGGAACCCGCACGCCATCGTGATATGCATGATCGACATATCCGTTTGAAGCAGCAGTTCACGCGCGCGGCGCAGCCGTAACGTCAGGTAGTAGTGCGTCGGCGTCATGCCGAGGTGTTCGCGAAAGAGCCGCTGCAATTGCCGTTGCGACATGTTGGCCAGACGCGCGAGCTCTTCGCGCGAAAGCGGCTCTTCGATGTTGTTCTCCATCAGCGCGATCACTTCGAACAAGGACTTGTTCGCGGACCCGAGCCGGGCCACGAGCGGCATCCGCTGTTGCGCGCTGTTGTCGCGCACATGCTCGACGATGAACTGCTCGGCGATCTGTGTGACACGCGGCGTGCCGACGCGCGCGGCGATCAGGTTCAACATCATGTCGAGCGGTGCGACGCCGCCCGTGCAGGTCACCCGGTCGCGGTCGATCACGAAGAGTTCTTTCAGGAAGCGCGTATCGGGAAACTCTTCCTTGAGCGCCGACATGTTCTCCCAGTGAATCGCACACGCATAGCCCGCGAGCAAACCCGATTTGGCCAGCGCATAGGTGCCCGTGCACAGACTGCCCAGCGCGACGCCCGCGCGCGCGAAGCGGCGCAGCGCCGACAGATGTTCGGGCGTGGTTTCACGCTGCACGTCGATGCCGCCGCACACGAACACGATGTCCGGGGTGCCGACGCAATCGGCCGGGCCCGTATCGACGGAAAGACCGTTGCTTGCCGTAACCGATCCACCGTCGGGGCTGATGATCGACCATCGGTAGAGCGGCTGGCCGCTCAGATAATTCGCCATGCGCAGCACTTCGATCGCGTTCGTGAACGCGATCATCGTGAAGTTGGGCAGCGGCATGAACGCGAAGTGTGACAACGACGCAGTTCGATCGGGCGACATGGTTCGGGGCGATCCTTGATGGTTTGATGCAGCCGTCGTGGGGCAGCGGCCTTTGTTATTCTGCGAGCGAGCGCAACAAGCATGCCATACGGCTAAACCCTGGCTAAACACTACGCTCGCAGCGCGGCATGCGCCCAAAACGCACCGACGCTGTGCAGCGGCCGCACTGCCGGCGGGCCTGCCGCGCTCTCATGCGGTGCCTCGCGTAGGCAGGCACCGCACGAACGAGACCGCAATGCACCATCGGCGGCGCGATCGATTCGTCGCATCGATGCGGTCAATTCGCACGACCGGTCTCTTTTCACTTACTTGTCCAAAACGGACTTGCATGGCGGAAAAGGTAAAGAACGCGTCTGAATTCATAAATTGACCGGTCTGGCTAAAGACAAGAATAGAGCCGTCGGTGGAGAGCGTGCAAAGCCAGTCCAGTCAAGGGATAGCGCGGAACTGGGCAGTGGGCCTCGCAGGTTCTTTCCGCTCTTCAGTCACCCACGATCAACTGAACGGAAGCCATGTCGAACGCCAACCCATTCTTCTCGCAGACCCTCGCCGAGCGCGACGCGGCCGTGCGCACGTCGGTCCTCAAGGAACTCGAACGCCAGCAGTCGCAGGTCGAGCTGATCGCGTCGGAAAACATCGTGTCGCGCGCTGTGCTCGAAGCGCAAGGCTCGGTGCTGACGAACAAGTACGCGGAAGGCTATCCCGGCAAGCGCTATTACGGCGGCTGTGAGTTCGTCGACGAAGTGGAAGCACTTGCGATCGAGCGGATCAAGAAGCTTTTCAATGCGGGCTTCGCCAACGTGCAGCCGCACTCTGGCGCGCAGGCGAACGGCTCCGTGATGCTCGCGCTCGCGAAGCCGGGCGACACGATCCTCGGCATGTCGCTCGATGCAGGCGGCCACCTCACGCACGGCGCGAAGCCCGCGCTGTCCGGCAAGTGGTTCAACGCGGTGCAGTACGGCGTGAACCGCGAAACCATGTTGATCGACTACGACCAGATCGAGAAACTCGCGCACGAGCACAAGCCGTCGATGATCATCGCAGGCTTCTCCGCCTATCCGCGCGTGCTCGATTTCGCGCGTTTCCGTGCGATCGCCGATAGCGTCGGCGCGAAGCTGATGGTCGATATGGCGCACATCGCGGGCGTGATCGCGGCGGGCCGTCATCCGAATCCCGTCGAACATGCGCACGTCGTCACGTCGACGACGCACAAGACACTGCGCGGTCCGCGCGGCGGCTTCATTCTGACCAACGACGAAGACATCGCGAAGAAGATCAATTCGGCGGTGTTCCCTGGCCTGCAAGGCGGTCCGCTGATGCATGTGATCGCGGGCAAGGCCGTCGCGTTCGGCGAAGCGCTCGACGACAGCTTCAAGACCTATATCGACAGCGTGCTGGCCAACGCGAAGGCGCTCGGCGAAGTCCTGAAAGAGGGCGGTGTCGATCTCGTGACGGGCGGCACCGACAACCATCTGCTGCTCGTCGATCTTCGTCCGAAAGGCCTGAAGGGCGCACAGGTCGAACAGGCGCTCGAAAGGGCGGGCATCACCTGCAACAAGAACGGCATTCCGTTCGATACGGAAAAGCCGACGGTGACGTCGGGCATTCGTCTCGGTACGCCCGCCGGCACGACGCGTGGCTTTGGGGTTGCCGAGTTTCGCGACATCGGCCGCCTGATTCTCGAAGTGTTCGACGCGTTGCGCACCCATCCCGATGGCGATGCCGCAACGGAGCAGCGCGTGCGCCGCGAGATCTTCGCACTGTGCGAACGCTTCCCGATTTACTGAGCCGTCGAGCCGCTACTCGAAACGAACGCCCCATCGCTACGGAGTCAAGCATGAGCAACCTGCACGAAAGCAGCATCATCATCGACGGTCTGAACATTTCGAAGTTCGACCGCTCGGTGTTCGAGGACATGAGAAAGGGCGGCGTCACGGCCGTCAACTGCACGGTCTCCGTCTGGGAAGACTTCCAGAAGACCATCGACAACATCGCGGAAATGAAGCAGCAGATCCGCGAGTACAACGAGATCCTGACGCTCGTGCGCACGACGGACGACATCCTGCGCGCGAAGAAAGAGAACAAGACGGGCATCATCTTCGGCTTC
This sequence comes from Paraburkholderia bengalensis, assembly GCF_037126505.1. NCBI lineage: Bacteria > Pseudomonadati > Pseudomonadota > Betaproteobacteria > Burkholderiales > Burkholderiaceae > Paraburkholderia > Paraburkholderia bengalensis. The sequence goes on along the minus strand of NZ_JACFYJ010000016.1, from coordinate 28,349 downwards.
CAGAACTCGTATGCATTCGAGGACAACCTCGGCTACATCGAAGTGTTCAAGGAACTCGGCGTGAACGTGGTGCAGCTTTGCTACAACACGCAGAACCTCGTCGGCACCGGCTGCTATGAAGCAGACGGCGGCCTCTCGGGCTACGGCCGCGAAGTGATTCAGGAGATGAATCGCGTCGGCATCATGGTCGATCTGTCGCACGTCGGCGCAAAGACCTCTTCCGACGCGATCGCGTGTTCGAAAAAGCCGGTGACGTACTCCCATTGCTGCCCGTCGGGTCTGAAGGAACATCCGCGCAACAAGTCGGACGAGCAGCTGAAAGAGATCGCCGACGCGAACGGTTTTGTCGGCGTGACGATGTTCGCGCCGTTCCTCAAGAAAGGCCCGGACGCGACGGTCGACGACTATCTCGAAGCCATTGAATACGTGATCGACGTGATCGGCGAAGACAAGGTCGGTATCGGCACGGATTTCACGCAAGGCTATACGACCGAGTTTTTCGACTGGATCACGCATGACAAGGGCCGTTATCGCCGTCTGACGAACTTCGGCAAGGTCATCAACCCCGAAGGCATCCGCACCATCGGCGAGTTTCCGAACCTCACGGCTGCAATGCAAAAAGCTGGCTGGAGCGAGTCGCGGATCAAGAAAGTGATGGGCGAGAACTGGCTGCGCGTATTCGGCGAAGTCTGGAACGTCTGACCGAGCGAAACCTGAGAGAACAAAGGAAACCCACCATGCAACCGCAACTGCCCATCGACGTCGATCCGAATACAGGCGTCTGGACCACCGACGCACTGCCCATGCTGTATGTGCCGCGTCATTTCTTCACGAACAACCATGCTGCCGTCGAAGAAGCACTCGGCGTCGAAGCCTATGCCGAGATCCTCTACAAGGCCGGCTACAAGTCCGCCTATTACTGGTGCGACAAGGAAGCGAAGCAGCACGGCATCGGCGGCATGGCCGTGTTCGAGCATTACCTGAACCGCCTGTCGCAACGCGGCTGGGGTCTCTTCAAGATCATCGAAGCGGACCCGGCAACGGCACACGCGAAGATCGAACTGCGCCATTCGTCGTTCGTGCTGCAGCAGCCCGAGAAGAGCGGCAAGCTCTGCTACATGTTTGCCGGCTGGTTCGCAGGGGCGATGGATTGGGTCAACGACACGACGGAGGGCGGCAAGAACGCGCCGCGTTCGCAGTCGAAGGAAGTGCAGTGTGCGGGCGAACATCACGGCCACGACCACTGCGTTTTCGAAGTGTCGCCGATCACGCATTAAAGCTGCACGCCACATTCAAGCCTGAACCGAATACCGCCCGAGGTCGCCCGCGATGCGTTACCCCAATCTGTTCAAACCTTTGACGCTCAATCAGCTCACGCTGCGCAACCGCATCGTCAGCACCGCGCATGCCGAGGTATATGCCGAACCGGGTGGCTTGCCCGGCGACCGCTATATCCGCTACTACGAGGAAAAGGCCAAGGGCGGCGTCGGTCTCGCCGTGTGCGGCGGGTCGAGCCCGGTATCGATCGATAGCCCGCAGGGCTGGTGGAAGTCCGTCAACCTGTCGACGGACAAGATCATTGATCCGCTGTCGCGTCTGGCCGAAGCCATGCATCGGCACGGCGCGAAGATCATGATTCAGGCGACGCATATGGGCCGCCGCTCGGCGTTTCATGGCGAGCACTGGCCGCATCTGATGACGCCTTCCGGCGTGCGCGAGCCCGTGCATCGCGGCAATGCGAAGATCATCGAGGTCGAGGAAATCCGCCGCATCATCGGCGATTTCGCCGCGGCGGCGAAGCGCGTGAAAGACGCGGGCATGGACGGCATCGAAATTTCGGCTGCGCACCAGCATCTGATCGACCAGTTCTGGAGCCCGCGCACGAACTTCCGTACCGACGAATGGGGCGGCTCGCTCGAAAACCGTCTGCGCTTCGGCGTCGAAGTGTTGCGGGCGGTGCGCGAAGCCGTCGGCCGCGACTTCTGCGTCGGCCTGCGCATGTGCGGCGACGAGTTCCATGAAGACGGTCTCGATCACGAACAACTGAAGGAAATCGCGCAAGCGATGTCGGAATCCGGCCTGATCGATTACATCGGTGTGATCGGTTCCGGCGCGGATACGCACAACACGCTCGCCAACTGCATGCCGCCGATGGCGCTGCCGCCCGAACCGTTCGTGCATCTCGCGGCGGGCATCAAGTCGGTTGTGAAGCTGCCCGTGATGCACGCGCAAAGCATTCGCGATGCGGGGCAGGCCGAGCGTCTGCTCGCGAACGGCATGGTCGATCTGGTCGGCATGACGCGCGCACAGATCGCCGATCCGCACATGGTCATCAAGATTCGCGATGGACGTGAGGACGAAATCAAGCAGTGTGTCGGCGCGAACTACTGCATCGATCGTCAGTACAACGGCCTCGACGTGCTGTGCGTGCAGAACGCGGCGACGTCGCGCGAAGCGACGATGCCGCATGTAATCGAGAAAACGCGCGGACCGCGCCGCAAGGTGGTGGTGGTCGGCGCAGGCCCGGCTGGACTGGAAGCCGCGCGCGTCGCGCGTTCGCGTGGACACGATGTGGTGCTGTTCGAGAAGAGCGACGCCGTCGGCGGGCAGATCATGCTGGCCGCGAAAGCGCCGCAGCGCGAGCAGATGGCGGGCATCGTGCGCTGGTTCGATATGGAGACCAAGCGCCTCGGCGTCGACCGGCGTCTGGGCGTCGAAGCCGACGAGAAGATGATTCTTGCCGAGAAGCCCGACATCATCGTGCTCGCCACGGGCGGCTCGAGCTTCACGCAGCAGGTGCCCGCGTGGGGCGTCGACGAAGGTCTCGCTGTAAGTTCGTGGGACATTCTGTCGGGCAAGGTCGAGCCGAAACAGAACGTGCTCGTCTATGACGGTGTCAGCACGCATGCGGGCGCGGGCGTGGCCGATTTCATTTCGAGCCGGGGTTCGAAGGTCGAGATCGTCACGCCGGACGTGAAGGTGGCCGACGACGTCGGCGGCACGACGTTCCCGATCTTCTATCGGCGCCTCTATGCGCAAGGTGTGATCCACACGCCGAACTACTGGCTGGATCGCGTGTACGAAGAGGACGGCAAGAAGATCGCTGTGATTCGCAACGAGTACACGGAAGAGCAGGAAGAGCGTGTCGTCGATCAGGTCGTGATCGAAAACGGCAGCACGCCCAACGACACGCTCTACTGGAAGCTCAAGCCCGAATCCGTGAATCGCGGCCAGGTCGACGTGCATAAGCTCTTTGCCGCTGAACCGCAGCCGTCGCTGTCGGAAGAACTCGGTAACGGCCGCTTTCTGTTGTTCCGTGTCGGCGACTGCATTTCGATGCACAACATCCACGGCGCGATCTACGACGCGCTGCGCCTTTGCAAGGACTTTTGACGATGAGCCCGGCGTTTCTCATCACCGCGTTGTTGTGGATATCCGTCGCCGGCCTTGCGTTCGCGGTCGCAAAACGGGCGGCTTACTGGCGTCTCGGACGGGCAACGGCAGCCGGCGCATTCGGCTGGACGAACCTGCTGACGATACCGAAGCGCTATTTCGTCGATCTGCATCACGTGGTTGCGCGTGATCCGTACATCGCGAAGACGCACGTCGCGACGGCTGGCGGCGCGATTGCGGCGTTCGCGCTGGTGTTCATCAACTACGGCCTCGCAATTTACTCACCGTGGCTCGACCGGCTGATCTTCGTGGCTGCGCTGATCATGCTGGTGGGTGCCGTGTTCGTATGGCGCCGCCGTCATGCGAAGGACGTGCCCGCGCGTCTCTCGCGTGGTCCGTGGGATACGTTGCCGTGGCTGCTCGGCTCGTTCGCGCTCGGGCTGCTGCTGTACACGTTGCTGCCGGCATCGGCGATGTCGGGCGCGCTGGCCGTCGTGTTCGCGTTGCTGATCGCGGCGGGCGCGTTTGCGATGACGTTCGGCGCGGCGCGCGGCGGCCCGATGAAGCACGCGCTCGCCGGTCTGCTGCATCTGGCGTTTCATCCGCGGCAAGAGCGTTTCGCGGCTGAAGGCGATGTGCGTCGCGAGGCCGTTGTTCCGCCGACGGCGCTCAAGGCGCCCGTGCTCGAACAGAACGAATACGGCGTCGGCAAGCCGGTCGAGTTCCGCTGGAATCAGTTGTTGAGCTTCGACGCATGCGTGCAATGCGGCAAGTGCGAAGCGGCATGCCCCGCGTTCGCGTCGGGCCAGCCGCTGAATCCGAAGAAGCTGATCCAGGATCTCGTGACGGGCATGGTCGGCGGCACGGATGCCGCGTATGCAGGCAGCCCGACGCCCGGCATCAAGGTCGGCCAGCATGGCGGCGAGCCGCAGCGCCCCATCATTTCGAGCCTGATCGAAGCCGACACGGTGTGGTCGTGCACGACGTGCCGCGCCTGCGTGCACGAGTGTCCGATGCTGATCGAGCATGTCGATGCGATCGTCGACATGCGCCGCAATCAGACGCTCGTGCACGGCACCGTGCCGGGCAAGGGCCCGGAAGTGCTGGCGAACCTGCGCGAGACGGGCACGATGGGCGGCTACGACAAGGCCGCGCGCTACGACTGGTCGGTCGATCTGAGTTCGCCTGTCGCGCAACCGGGGCAGCCCGTCGACGTACTGCTCGTCGCAGGCGAGGGCGCCTTCGACATGCGCTATCAGCGCACGCTGCGCTCGCTCGTGAAAGTGCTGAACAAGGCGGGCGTGAAATACGCCGTGCTCGGCGCGCAGGAAACGGATACGGGCGACGTCGCGCGACGCCTCGGCGACGAAGCCACCTTCCAGCGCATGGCGAAGCAAATGATGGGCACGCTTGCCACGCTCAGCTTCAAGCGCATCGTCACCGCCGATCCGCACGTGATGCACAGCCTGCGCAACGAATATCGCGCACTCGGCGGACGTTACGACGTGTTGCATCACACCACGTTCCTCGCGGAACTCGTGGCGAGCGGCAAGTTGTCGCCGAAAGCCGTCGCCGCGTTCAACGACAGGACAGTCACGTATCACGATCCGTGTTATCTCGGCCGCTACAACGGCGAAACGGAAGCGCCGCGCCAGTTGCTGAAGACGATCGGCATCAAGGTTGTCGAGATGGAGCGTCACGGCAAGCGCGGACGCTGCTGCGGCGGCGGCGGCGGCGCGCCGCTGACGGACATTCCCGGCAAGCAGCGCATCCCCGATATCCGCATCGACGATGCGCGCGCGATCGGCGCGGATGTCGTGGCCGTGGGTTGCCCGAACTGCACAGCGATGCTTGAAGGTGTCGTGGGGCCGCGTCCCGAGGTGCTCGATGTGGCCGAACTCGTCGCGGCAGCGCTGGAGTGAACGATGAATACGACGATCAAACGTATCGATCCGCGCAGGCCGTTTGTCATCACGCCGGCGGGACTGAAGCGCATCACGCTCGGCGCCGAACACGTGGCGGGTGCTTCGTATGACCACGCGCTGCACGCGGCGGCGCACGGTCATGCGGCGGCGAAGCCGTTGCGCACGGCGCAGCCCGCGCAGCACACGCTGCTGGTGGTCGCACACAGCGATCGCGGCGGACTCGACGATCACGCGCGGCAGGCGCTCGCCGCAGCTGCGCTGATCGCGGAGGCCAACACGCAAGTCGCGCTGCTGGTGCTCGGGGAACTGAAGGACGATGCCGCCGCGCTGGGCGCGGACAAGGTGATCGAGCTGCCCGCATTCGACCGCCGCACGTTCGCGCCGGAACGCGAAGTGCAGGCTGTGGCCGCGTGCGTCGCGCAACTCGCGCCGAAGTACATCGTGATGCCCGACAACGCGACGGGCGACGGCGATCTCGGCCGTCGCTATGCGGCGCTCGCGGGCGCGAGCATCGCAACGCACGTCGTGCAGATCGACGCGAAGCAGGTGTCGACGTACGCGCAAGCGAAGAAGGCGTACGCGACGCGCGCCTTGCCCGATGTCATCTTGCTGGCAGCGGGTGCGGTCGACACGCGCCTGCCGTTCGTCGGCGCGGGCGAGCGGCTGGAGATTCCCGCGTTGATGCAGGTAAGCCATGCGGCAAGCAGTGCATACCGCGACCTGGGCATCGAGGAAATCGACGCCGCACAGGTCGCGCTCGAAGAAGCGGATTTCATTGTGTCGGCGGGCAACGGCGTGACGGATGTCGCGGCGTTCGAAAAGCTTGCGGGCACGTTCGGCGCGGCGATCGGCGCGAGCCGTGTCGCCGTCGACAACGGCCTGTTCACGCGCGACAAGCAGGTCGGCGCGACAGGCAAGACCGTCGAGGCGAGCGTGTATATCGCGTTCGGCATTTCGGGCGCCGTGCAGCATTTGCAGGGCATCAAGGACTGTCGTCACGTGATCGCGGTGAACCTGGACGGCAGTGCGCCCATCGTCAAGCGCGCGAATCTGACGATCATCGGCGACACGCAGCAGATGATTGCTTCGCTGATCGACGAGATCCATCGCGCGCGCGCCGGACGTCCCACGGCGGCTGCGCCCCTCGTGAAACCGTTGGTCGAAGGAGTGGCGGCATGAACGGCAAGCTCGAAAAAATCGCGGTGCTGGTCTCGGTCGGGAAACATCCTGTCAGCGGCGTCGCGCGCTATAGCCGCAACGATGCCGCCGCACTCGAAATCGGCCGTCAGCTGTCGGGCGAGCATGGCGCGCGGCTCGATGTGCTGCATGCAGGTGATCCGGGTAATCCCGCACTCGAGGAGTATCTGGCGCTCGGCGCGGAACGCGTCGACGTGCTCACCTGTGCCGGGAACGGCGATGCCGTCGGCCTGCTCGCAGCGCGTCTGAAAGACTACGACCTGGTGCTGACGGGCACCTGTGCGGAAGGCGCGTTCGACACCGGCATGCTGCCTTACCGGCTTGCCGACGCGCTGGGTTATCCCCTCGTCGGCACGGCCGTCGACGTGACGGCAGCGGGCGGCCGCGCGACCGTGCGGCAGTTTCTGCCGAAGGGCGTGCGGCGTCGCGTGGAAGTCGCGCTGCCGGCTGTGGTCGCCGTGCATCCGCTTGCCACCGTCACGCCGCGCTATGCCTACGCGCGCCTGCGCGCCGGCGCGATCCAGCCGCAGCGCGTGCTGGCCGCCGCCGACGCGGAAGCCGCGCAATGGATGCTTGCGCCCGTCACGCGCAAGCCGGTGCGCCTCGCCGCCGCCGAAAAGCGCTCGGGCCATGCCCGCATGATGTCTGCAACGACCACGGAAAGCCGGGGCGGCAGCGTCGTAATTGAAGGGACTTCAGTCGAAAAAGCACAAGTGATCCTCGACTATTTGCGCGAGCATCAACTCATCGATTACTGATTTGCGCCGCACCATCGACGGCCTCGCAAACCCGGAGCACACATGAAAGTATCGGCAGACATTCGCGCGCTGGTCGACCGGCGCAAGAAAGGTTACAGCCTCGAAGCACCGTTCTATCTGAGCGAGGAGGTTTTTGCGCTCGATATGGACGCGATTTTCCGTCAGCACTGGATTCAGGTCGCCGTCGAGCCGGACGTCCCCGAGCCGGGCGATTACGTGACCGTCGAACTGGGGCACGACTCGATCCTGATCGTGCGCGACGACGACATGCAGGTGCGCGCATTTCACAACGTGTGTCGTCATCGCGGCGCACGCCTGTGCAACGAAGACAAGGGCACCGTCGGCAATATCGTCTGCCCGTATCACAGCTGGACGTACAACCTGTCGGGCGAGCTGATGTTCGCCGAGCACATGGGCGAGCAGTTCGACCGCTGCAAGCACAGTCTGAAGAGCGTGCACGTCGAGAACCTCGCGGGCCTGATTTTCGTGTGCCTCGCCGAGCGGCCGCCTGTCGATTTCGCCGTGATGCGCGCCGCGATGGAACCGTATCTGCTGCCGCACGATCTGCCGAACTGCAAGATTGCCGCGCAGATCGACATCATCGAGAAAGGCAACTGGAAGCTCACGATGGAAAACAACCGCGAGTGCTACCACTGCGTCGCGAACCATCCGGAGCTGACCATCTCGCTCTACGAATACGGCTTCGGCTATCAGCGTTCGCCCGCGAACGCGGACGGCATGGACGCGTTCGAGCGCACCTGCATCGAGCGCGCGAAAGAGTGGGAAGAGATGAATCTGCCTTCGGTGGAGATCGACCGTCTGTCGGATGTGACGGGTTTTCGCACGCAACGCCTGCCGCTCGATCGCAGCGGCGAATCGCAGACGCTCGACGCGAATGTCGCGTCGAAAAAGCTGCTGGGCGAATTTACGCGTGCCGACCTGGGCGGGCTGTCGTTCTGGACGCAGCCGAACTCGTGGCATCACTTCATGAGCGATCACATCGTGACGTTCTCGGTGATTCCGCTATCGGCGGGCGAAACGCTCGTGCGCACGAAATGGCTGGTGCATAAGGACGCGCAAGAGGGCATCGATTACGACGTGAAGAACCTGACGGCCGTGTGGAATGCGACCAACGATCAGGACCGCGCGCTCGTCGAGTACTCGCAGGCGGGTGCCGCGAGCAGCGCGTATGAGCCGGGTCCGTATTCGCCGTACACGGAAGGGCTCGTCGAGAAGTTCAGCGACTGGTATGTGCGGCGTCTCGATGCCCATCTCGAAGGCGAGACAGCGCAGCCGCGCACGATCAATATCAAGGCCGTTTGAGGCGTCGGACAGCCGCACTGATCAACCCCAACCGGATGCCTGGCGGCATGTGGAGCAAGCAATGATGCGCGATGCAGCAACCTTCGAACCTGCCGAAAGCCGGCTGACGAAGCCCGAGTTCTGGAGCGCGTTGCCGGCGCGCTGGACGAGCGATGTCGAGGAAGCACTCGTCTGCTGTCAGGTCCGACAGGAAACGCACGACGTGAAGAGCTTTTTCTTCCGTTCGCCGGAAGGCCGTGCGTTTGCGTTCGAGCCCGGCCAGTTCATCACACTGGAACTCGATATCGAAGGCGAGACGATCAACCGCTGCTACACGATCTCTTCCTCGCCGACGCGCCCGCATACCATTTCGATCACGGTCAAGCGCGTGCCGGGCGGCAAGGTATCGAACTGGCTGCACGACAACCTGCAGCCCGGCGCGCGCGTGCGCGTGCTGGGGCCGGCGGGCGAGTTCACCTGCGCGCGGCATCCCGCGCGCAAGTATCTGTTTCTGTCCGCGGGTTCGGGCATCACGCCGCTGATGTCGATGAGCCGCGCGCATCACGAACTCAGCGAAGACCGCGACATCGTATTCGTGCACAGCGCGCGCTCGCCCGACGACATCATCTTCTCGCGCGAACTCGATCTGATCGCATCGAACCAGGCGAACTTCAGGACGTCGTTCGTCTGCGAGCGGCTTGGCAATCGCACCAACTGGCCGGGCATCACCGGCTTTCTCACGCTGCCGCTGCTGAAGCTGATCGCGCCGGATTTCATGGAGCGCGAGATCTTCACATGCGGTCCGGCGCCTTACATGAAGGCGGTGCGCGACCTGCTCGACGAAGCGGGTTTCGATCGCAAGCAATATCACGAGGAAAGCTTCTCGTTCGAAACGCTGACGCAAACCGAGCCCGAGGTCGCGGCGCAGGTGCTGGAAGCGGAGAAGCATGCGCAAACGGGCCATGCAAACGGCGCGCAGACCTTTGCGGTGAGCTTTTCCAGGAGCAATCGCACGATCGAATGCGGCTCGTCCCAGCATGTGCTCGACGCGGCGCGCCAGTCCGGCGTGCGGTTGCCTGCTTCGTGCACGCAGGGCATGTGCGGGACATGCAAGGTGAAGCTGGTGTCGGGGCAAGTCGAGATGAAGCACAACGGCGGTATCCGTCAGCGCGAAATCGATCAGGGCATGGTGCTGCTGTGTTGCAGCAAGCCACTGAGCGACCTCGTCGTCGATAAGTGACTCGGCTCGTCATTCGCTCGTGTTTGCATTGAGCGCGAACGGCAACCGTACTTGTCCGCAGAGCAAACGCAGCGCCCCGTCGCATACAGACAAATAGACGTCGCAAACGCGACCACCCTATGCATTCTGGCTAGCGATTCTAAAGTCACACCGCGGCACGCGGCCACAAGGAGATCGACCATGAAGCACCTGAAAAAACTGATGTTGTGCGGGGCGCTGCTCGCAGCAATGAGTGCAGTGGGAACGGGTATCGCGGTAGCGGACACGAAACCGACGATCAAGATCGGCTACGTCGAAGGCTGGGACGACAGCGTCGCGACGTCGAACGTCGCTGCGCAGATCATCGAAAAGCGCCTGGGCTATCCGGTGCAACTCGTGCCCGTTGCCGCTGGCATCATGTGGCAGGGCGTCGCGCGCGGCGATCTTGACGCGACGCTGTCGGCCTGGCTGCCCGTCACCCACGGCGCGTACTGGGATCAGTTCAAGGGCAAGGTGCAGGATCTGGGCGCGAACTACACCGACGCCAAGATCGGCCTGATCGTGCCCGCCGACGTCCCCGAAAAAAGCATCTCGGACCTGCAGGCGCATAAGGCGGACTTTTCCGGCCGGATTGTCGGGATCGATGCGGGCGCGGGCGTGATGAAGAAAACATCGGAAGCCATCAAGGCCTACAACCTCGATTATCAGCTGATGCCGAGTTCGGGCAGTGCAATGACGGCGGAACTGGCTCGCTCGATGAATGCGAATAAACCCGTGATCGTCACGGGTTGGGTGCCGCACTGGATGTTTGCGAAGTGGAAGCTGAAGTTCCTCGAAGACCCGAAGAAGGTGTACGGCGAATCCGAGCACGTCGATAGCGTCGTCAATCCGGGTCTGGATACGAAGGCGCCGCAAGTGGTCGCGTTTCTGAAGAAATTTCAATGGAAGCCGGGCGAAATCGACAGCGTGATGCTGGCGACGGAGAACGGCGCCAAGCCTGCCGACGCAGCCGGATCATGGATCGCCGCCCACGGCGACCGCGTGAACAGCTGGGTGGGTGGAGCACAATAACCGTCCTTCTGTCACGCGTTCGGTCGAACGTAACATGGCGATGTGAAGGCGCTGCGCGCGCCTTCGCATCGCTGCCGTATCCGGTTGTTCGTGCTCCATTCAGCGCGCAGGCTCTCAACAGGGAGACTCTGGATGGATCAGGCAAGACTGCGCACGCGCAGTATCGAAGGCGCAAACGAGGGCGCCGCCCATGAGGGCCATTCGCTGCAACGCGGCCTCACATGGAAAGACGCATTCTGGGTAACGAGCGGCGTGCCAGGCGGCGTGCTGTTCACGATCGGCGGCGTATCGGCGACGATCGGGCAACCCGCATGGGCCATCTGGGTCGCGGCCGTGTTGATGGGCCTGATCCAGAGCGCGACTTACGCTGAGATTTCAGGGCTTTTTCCGCACAAGTCGGGCGGTGCGTCCGTGTATGGCGCGATGGCATGGGTGCGTTACAGCAAGACGATCGCGCCGGTTTCCGTGTGGTGCAACTGGCTTGCGTGGTCGCCGATGCTCGCGCTCGGTACGGGCCTCGCGGCGAATTACGCACTCGGCAGTCTCTACGCGCCCGATGCCGCCATCAACACGTGGCGCCTGACGCTGTTCGACCTGGGCTTCATCAAGCCGGGACTCACGCTGCGCATCAACGCGACGTTCATTGTCGCGGCGATCTTTCTGTTGATCACATTCAAGCTTCAGCATAGCGGGGCGTCGAAAGCCGCGAAGACGCAACGCATTCTCGGTATCGCGTCGCTTGCGCCGCTGCTGATCGTCGGCATCGTGCCGTTCGTGACGGGCGACGTTCCCGCCGCGCATCTCTGGCCGCTGTTGCCGCTCGGACACGACGCGCAGGGCAACGTGACGGCATCGACGTTCGGCTCGTGGAATGGCGCAGCCATCACGATGGCATGCGGCGCGATGTTCATGGCGGGCTGGGCCGCCTATGGTTTTGAAACGGCCGTCTGCTACACGCGCGAGTTCCGCAATCCGCGCACCGATACCGTCAAGGCCATCTTCTGGTCGGGCTTCGCGTGCCTGATCATCATGACGCTCGTGCCGCTCGCGTTCCAGGGCGTGCTTGGCACGAAGGGCATGCTCGATCCGAAGATCGCCGACGGCACGGGCGTGGCGGCCGCGATGGCGCATATGGTGGGCGGCAGCGCGATCGTGTTCGACGTCGTCGTGATCATGCTGATGCTGACTATCCTGCTCATCGTGATGACATCGATGATGGGTTCGTCGCGCACGCTTTATCAGGCGTCGCTGGATGGCTGGCTGCCGAAGTATCTGTCGCACGTCAACGAGCACGGCGCGCCGACACGCGCGATGTGGACGGATCTCGGCTTCAACCTCGTTCTGCTGCTGATGTCCGACTACATGACGGTGCTGTCGATTTCGAACGTCTGCTACATGATCTTCGTGTTCCTGAACCTGCAATCGGGCTGGATTCATCGGCTCGATCGCGCGAACGCGGATCGCCCGTTCCGCTGCCCGGCGTGGCTGCTCGGGGCGGGCGCGCTGTGCGGCTACCTCAACCTCGCGTTTATCGGGGCGGGCGCGGACATGCAAGGCGCGGGCACGATGCGCAACGGGCTCATTGCGATGCTGCTGATCGTGCCCGTGTTCATGTTCCGCCACTACTGGCAGGACCGTGGGCGCTTTCCGGTGCGCATGGCGCAGGACATGGAGTGGCAAGGCGGCAAACGGCCCGCCGGACTGCGCGGCCTGTTGCCATACGGCGCATTGTTGCTGGCCGTGTTCGTCGTGTGGTTCTCGCACGATCTGGCGAGACCGTTTCTTTGATCTGCAGGCAGTGACGTACTGCCGCCGCGTTCGCAAAGCCTGTGCGCGCGGCGGCAGAGAGAGGTCAGAGCACGACTGTCCGGTCGCCGTTGATGAACACGCGCCGCTCGACGAATGCCTTCACCGCGCGCGCCAGCGTGATGCATTCGACGTCGCGGCCCACGGCCAGCATGCGCTCCGGACCATACGAGTGATCGACGCGCTGCACTTCCTGCTCGATGATGGGGCCTTCGTCGAGATCGTCGGTGACGAAGTGCGCGGTTGCGCCGATCAGCTTGACGCCGCGCGCGTGCGCCTGATGATAGGGACGCGCGCCCTTGAAGCCGGGCAGAAACGAGTGGTGAATGTTGATCGCGCGGCCCGCCAGCTTGCGGCTCGTTTCATCGGACAGAATCTGCATGTAGCGCGCGAGGATCATCAGTTCCGCGCCGCTCGATTCGAACAGGTCGAGAATCTGCGATTCCTGCTGCTGCTTCGTGTCGGGCGTGATGGGCAGATGATGGAACGGCAAATCGTGCTGCGCGGCAAGCGGCGCGAAATCCGGATGGTTCGACGCAATGCCCACGATGTCCATCTTCAGCTCGCCCATGCGCCAGCGGAACAGCAGGTCGGCGAGACAATGCTCGAGCTTCGACACCATGATCAGCACTTTGGGACGCGTGTCGAGGTCGTGCATGGCCCACGTCATGTCGAAATCGGCGGCGATGGGGCGAAACTCGTGCCGCAGCGTGTCGATCTGCAACGCCGCTTCGGGCGCCTTCGCCACGCCATGAAATACGCAGCGTACGAAAAAGCGCTCGCTGATGTCGTCGTCGAAAACGGTCAGCTCGTCGATATAGCCATGGTGCCGGTCGAGAAAGCCGACAACGGCGGCGACCTGGCCGGCCGCGCTCGGGCACGAAAGAGTCAGCACGAACTGATGGGGGCGATCGGTGGCGGGCATGCAAGTCCTCTGTGTTTCGATTGGGATGCCCGCATGGCCTTGCAGGACGCACGACGGCGCGCCCGCACGGCAAGCGGGATGATCAAGTTAATCACCCCAATTTGCGCGCGCATAGAATCGATGCGCCGTGCGACTGGTACGGGAGCGTCAGGCGTGCGCGTGCTCGCCGATGTCGGTCAGATCGTCGCGCAGTTCGCCAAACAGCCAGCGCCTGAAAAGCGGCACGGCGGCGGGCGCGGGGCGCGCGGGCGGACAGACGAGGTAGTAGCCGCGCGCCGTCGTCACGGGCGTGTCGAGCAGGCGCACCAGCTGCCCCGAGGCGACGAGTTCGTCGATCAGCGGCGTCCAGCCGAGCGCGACGCCTTGGCCCATCAGCGCGGCCTGCACGACGAGCGAATAGCTGTTGAACATCATCCCCTCGCTTTCTTCCGGCGCGGCCAGATCGTGCGCGGCGAACCACGTATGCCACGCGAGCCAGCGTTCGGGCTCCGTTGGCTGCACATGCAGCAGCGGCAGCGTCGTGAGATCGGCAGCGCGGCTCACGCGCGGGTGCAGGTCGCGCAGCGCGGGCGAGCAGACGGGCGTGACGGCTTCGGCAAAAAGACGCGTCGACGTACACGGTGGCCAGTGACCGTCGCCGAACGCAATGGCGATGTCGGCGTGATCGCGGTGCGGATCATAGCCGAGTTGCGACGTAACGATTTTCACGTTGACGCCGGGCATCGACTCCTTCAGGCGCGCGAGGCGCGGCATCAGCCAGTAGGTGGCGAAGCCCGCGTCGGTGAGGATCGTCAGGGCGCCCGTGGCGCGGCGCGCGCGTATGTCGGCCGTCGCTTCGCGGATCATGCCGAGGCCGTGGCGCACGGCTTCGTAGAGCAGGGCGCCTTCGGGCGTGAGCGTGACGCCGCGATGCCCGCGTTCGAACAGCGGCGCGCCCAGGTCTTCTTCGAGTTGCACGATACGCTGGCTCACGGCCGGCTGCGTCGAGCCCAACTCGCGCGCGGCGGCCGTGAAGCTCGCGAGGCGCGCGGCCGATTCGAAGGCCGATAGCGTTTGCATGGGCGGAAGACGATCTGGTGCCGGCATAACATTCCCTTATGGGCCGATAAGCGCATACCGCCTTCACAACGGTTTAATGAGCGGCAATAGTGAAGCGTGCGGCCGTCTCTGCCATGCCGCGCATCGAAGCGTAACCGTACGATTCTAATCCGCCCCGCTTATGAGCCTTCAAACAAAGCAGAATATCCTTATCCTGATGGCCGACCAGATGACGCCGTTTGCGCTGCGCGCGTACGGCAATCAGGTTTCGCTGACGCCGTGCATCGATGCGCTCGCGCAAGAAGGCGTCGTGTTCGACTCCGCCTATTGCGCAAGCCCGCTGTGCGCGCCCGCGCGTTTCTCGATGATGGCGGGCAAGTGGCCGGCTGCAATCGGTGCTTACGATAACGCGGCCGAATTTCCCGCGCAAACGCTGACGTTCGCGCACTATCTGCGCGCCGCGGGTTATCGGACGATTCTGTCGGGCAAGATGCATTTCTGCGGCCCGGACCAGTTGCACGGATTCGAGGAGCGGCTGACGACTGACATCTATCCGGCGGACTTTGGATGGGTGCCGGACTGGGATCGACCCGACGTGCGCCCTAGCTGGTATCACAACATGAGTTCCGTGCTGGACGCGGGCCCGTGCGTACGCACGAACCAGTTGGACTTCGACGACGAGGTGACTTATACGACTCGCCAGAAGCTTTACGACATCGTGCGCGAGCGCGCGGCGGGCGGCGATGCGCGGCCGTTCTGCATGGTGGCGTCGTTGACGCATCCGCATGATCCGTATGCGATCACGCAGCCGTATTGGGATCTTTACCGCGACGATGAGATCGACATGCCGCATGTCACGCTGACGCGCGAGCAGAGCGATCCGCATTCGCAGCGGCTGCGCGATGTCTACGAAGCCGATCGGACGCCGCCTACCGAGCAGCAGGTCCGGCATGCACGTCGTGCGTACTACGGCGCGTTGTCGTATGTCGATGCGCAATTCGGCGCGATTCTCGACACGCTAAAGACAACGGGCCTTGCCGACGATACGATCGTCATCGTCACGTCGGATCACGGTGAAATGCTCGGCGAACGTGGACTCTGGTACAAGATGACCTGTTTCGAAGGCGGCGTGCGCGTGCCGTTGATCGTGCATGCGCCGAAGCACTACCGTGCGCATCGCGTGGCGGCCTCTGTGTCGCACGTCGATCTTCTGCCGACCCTCGCCGAGATCGCGACGGGCACGCGGCGCTCCGAATGGCCCGACCCCGTCGATGGACGCAGCCTCGTGCCGCATCTGCAAGACGACGGCGGGCACGACGAAGCGATTGTCGAGTACTTCGCGGAAGGCGCTATTGCGCCGATGATCATGATTCGCCGCGGGCAGTACAAATTCATTCATACGCCTGTCGATCCGGATCAGCTTTACAACCTCGCGAACGACCCGCACGAACAAGTGAATCTTGCCAAAGATCCGGCGTGTGCTGCGTTGGTTGGCGCATTTCGCAACGAGATCGCGCAGCGCTGGGATATTGCGGCGCTGCATCGCGCGGTGCTCGCAAGCCAGCGTCGTCGCCGATTTCATTTCGAAGCGACCACGCAAGGCACGATCCGCGCATGGGACTGGCAGCCGTTCAGCGACGCGAGCCAGCGCTATATGCGCAACCACATCGAACTTGATACGCTGGAAGCCATGGCGCGCTATCCGCGTGCGGGCGTGCGGTAAACGACGGGCAATGAAAGACACCTCGATACGGGAGCTTACGATGGGACCACGCCAGAGAAAATCGCTTGCCAGTGCTGCGCTGATATTTTCCGCGTTGAGCATGGCGTTGACGGGACAAGCCATTGCGGCGGAGCCGCAAAGCTGTATGCAGGTTCGCATGGCCGATCCCGGCTGGACGGACATCGACGCGACAAATGCCGTAACGGGCGTGCTGCTGAAAGCGCTAGGCTATCAGCAGAACGTCTCTAACCTGTCGGTGCCGATCACATATCAGGGCCTGAAAAAAGGGCAAATCGACGTGTTTCTCGGCAACTGGATGCCTGCACAGGGGCCGCTCGTGAAGCCATTCGTCGATGAGCATTCGATCGACGTATTGCACGCCAATCTGACAAACGCTAAGTTCACGCTCGCCGTGCCGGACTATGTGGCGGCAGCAGGCATCCATACTTTCGCGGATCTCGCCAAGCATGCGGACCAGTTCAACGACAGGATCTACGGCATCGAGCCTGGCGCCCCCGCAAACCAGAACATCAAGAAGATGATTGCCGACAAGGCATTCGGGCTCGGCGACTGGAAGATCGTCGAGTCGAGCGAAACGGGCATGCTGACGCAAGTGGAGCGTGCGGTGCGCGACAAGCAATGGATCGTGTTTCTCGCGTGGGAGCCGCATTTGATGAACACGAAATTCCACTTGACGTACCTGTCCGGCGGCGACGCGTACTTTGGACCCAACTACGGCGGAGCAACGGTAAACACCGTGACACGGCCCGGTTTCGCCGGGCAGTGCACGAACCTGGCAAAGCTCTTTCAACAACTGACGTTCAATGTCGATCTGGAAAACCAGATCATTGCGAATGTTCTGCAAAACAAAATGGACATCAATGCGGCGGCGCAAAATGCGCTTAAAGGAAATCCCGCGTTACTCAATGCATGGCTCAAAGGCGTGACGACGACGAGCGGTGCAGATGGTTTGCAAGCCGTGCAAGTGCAACTCGGCATTCGTTAAATCGCATTTGTTCGGCATGAAAAGAGCGCGCGGCGCTGAAGGAAGCCCGCGCGCTTTTCTTTTATACGTCGTGTCGCTGGCAGACCAAAGCATGTCGGTTTTGGTCGAGTTAGAAGAAAAATGGATTTGTACTGTGCATCAATCGCCGTGCGATTTGCACATGCCCGACAGTGCGATTCGCATCCCTATACCCAGATAGCCAGGCAAGAGAGAACGATACAAATGAAAAAGCTGAATGCCGCAGCATTGACGGGCGTCGCACTCGCGCTCGCAGGTGTTTCCGGAGCGAGTCACGCACAAAGCAGCGTCACGTTGTACGGCGTCATCGACGCGGGCCTTACGTGGGTCAACAACACAGGCGGAGCGCACGTCGTGAAGTTCGACGACGGCATTTCCTATGGCAACCGCTTTGGCATCAAGGGAACGGAAGATCTCGGTGGCGGACTGCAGGCGGTTTTCGTGCTTGAAAACGGCTTTCATCTCGGCAATGGTCAGTTGGGTTTCGGCAGCACGCTATTCGGCCGTCAGGCTTATGTGGGGCTGAAGAATCAATGGGGAACGCTGTCGTTGGGCAATCAGCTCGATATGACGGAAGAGATGGTGTACCTCTACAACGTGTCCGCGTGGGCGAGCGGCTATGCCATTCACCAGGGCGACTTCGACCGCTTCAACGGCGACCGTTTGCCCAATTCGGTGAAGTTCCTGTCGAATGAATTCGCCGGCTTCATGTTTGGCGGCATGTACTCATTCGGCAATGTGGCGGGCAATTTCCATCAGGACAGCGCGTGGAGCGTCGGTGCGCATTATGCAAACGGCCCGTTCACGGCGGGGACGGCCTATACGCAATTGAACAACCCTCACGGCATTTACGCATTCGATCCCTACGCGATGCTCGGCGTCCACACCTTTTTGGGCCAGCAGACGGTCACGGTCGATCCCGCCACCGGTGCGCGAACCGATCTCTATTCGAGCACGCCGTTTCCCGTCGACAAGCAGGGCACGTTCGGCATCGGCAGCAGCTATGCGATCGGCGACGTGACGCTGATGGGCAACTTCAGCTACACGACCATCAAGGGGCTTGGCGTGACGTCGCACATGAAGGTCGGCGAGGGCGGCGCGAACTGGCAAGTGACACCGGCGTTCAGCCTCATCGGCGGGTATCAGTACACGAACTTCGAAGGGCACCACTGGAATCAGGGTTCGCTCGGCGCGCACTATCTGCTATCCAAGCGCACGGATGTCTATATTTCAGGCGACTATTTGAAGGCGTCGAGTGGCGTCGACGCAGTGATCGGCTATAGCTTCACGCCGTCCACGACTACGACCCAAGCGGATGTGCGGATCGGCATGCGCCATTCGTTCTGATTGCTGCGAAGAGGTTGGCGTCGCGCGTGAACGGCGGCGCTAACCCGGTATCACTTCAACGAATGTTGGCCTCCGAGGTCGAACGAGCGGCGCCCGCGGCATGGATTCGCAGCGGACTGCGATCATGTCTGGGGCTTGCACCAAACCTCGCGCGATAGGTGCGCGAAAAGTGCGATGGCGATTCGAACCCACATGCGACGCAAATCGCCGTAATCGACATGTCGGTTTGCTGCAGCAGTTCGCGCGCCCGATCGAGCCGCAACTGCAGATAGAAATGCGTCGGCGTGTCGTTGAGCGCCGAGCAGAAAAGCCGCTCGAGCTGTCTGCGCGTCACGCCGATCTCCTGCGCGAGATCGGTGGGCGCCAGCGGTTCTTCCATGTTCTGTTCCATCACGCCGATCACCTGAATCAGCTTGCGATTGTGCACGCCGTATCGTGCGGCGATTTCCATGCGCTGATGGTCCGACCGTTGCCGGATACGGCTGAGCACGAACTGCTCCGAGATCGATGCGGCCAGCGCCGCGCCGTGGCTGCGCGAGATCAGGTCGAGCATCATGTCGATAGAAGCGGTGCCGCCCGCGCAGGTGATGCGGCGCGCGCCGATTTCGAACAGTTCATCGCTGGCCGTCACAGAAGGGTAGCGCTCGCGAAACGCGGACAGCGCTTCCCAGTGCAGCGTGACACTGTCCGTCGCGCGCAATAGTCCCGCTTCCGCAAGGATGAACGCGCCCGTATCGATGCCGCCGAGCGTGGCGTGCGCGCGGTCAAGGCGCTTGAGCCAGTCGCCGAGCGCGCGGCTATGGCATGCGAGGGGATCGAAGCCCGCGACGATGAATACCGTTTGCGCGTGATCGATGTCGGCGAAGGCGGCTTCTGCGTTGATCGAAATGCCGTTGCTTGCGGCCACGGGCGCGCCGTCCACGCTCAGGATATGCCAGCGATACAGATTCTCGCGAAAGCGGTTCGCCACCCGCAAGGGCTCGATGGCCGACATGAAGCCGATGGCCGAGAAGCCCGGCAGCAGCAGAAACGAAAAATCTTCGGGCATCGCTGGATTGTCTGGATGTCGGCTTGGCCGGATTCGTCGAATCCGGCGAGCGTAGCAAGGGGTATGCAATGCGGCAAGCCGACAAAAATGCCGGGCGCGCATGGCGCAGTGCACAAATCGCACGGGCACGGCACGCAAGGCCCGCATGATGGTTTTCCCGTATGGTCGCACGCAAGCAAAAACGGGTCGCTGGCGGTCGATTTGCCGGCAATATGGATTTGTACCTTTAACGCACTCGCATCGTATTCGGTTTCTCCGTTTTCTCCGTTTGATCAGCCGCCCGCGGGCGTTCAGAAACATATCGAATTGTGTCGAAGGGGATCGTCATGAAGTTGTTCATCCAGGCTGTGACGGCATGCGTTGCCGGACTTCTGTCGGCGCTGTCGTTGCCCGCGCTTGCGCAAGACCCGGCGAGCTGCCGCGCGGTTCATTTCGCGGATATCGGCTGGACCGATATCACATCGACAACCGCGCTCGCATCGACGGTATTCGAGGGACTCGGCTATCAGCCGGTGACGACGGTCGCGTCCGTGCCCATTTCGTTTGCGGGCCTGAAGAGCAAGCAGCTCGACGTGTCGCTCGGGTATTGGTGGCCCGTGCAGGAAAAAGCGATTACGCCGTTCGTCGAGTCGAAATCCATCAACGTATTGCAGCCGCCCAATCTGACGGGCGCGAAGGCGACGTTCGCGGTGCCGACCTATGCGTACGACGCGGGCCTGAAGACGTTCGCGGATATCGCCAAACATCGTGCGGAGCTCGACGGGAAGATCTATGGCATCGAGCCTGGCAGCAGCGCGAACGCGGCTATTCAGAAGATGATCGCCACGAACCAGTTCGGCCTTGGCGGATTCAAGCTGATTGAGTCAAGTGAAGCGGGCATGCTCGTCACCGTCGAGCGGGCGGTGCGCGACAAGAAATGGGTGGTGTTTCTCGGCTGGCAGCCGCATCCGATGAACATTCAGATTGACATGAAATATCTGACCGGCAGCGAAGGCGTATTCGGTCCCAACGATGGCGAAGCGCGCGTCTATACGCTGACGTCGCCGGACTTTCTGACGCGCTGCCCGAATGCGGGCAAGCTGATCAGCAACCTGCGCTTTACGACGCAGATCGAGAACGTGGTGATGCAGTCGGTAATGAACAAGGACAAACCGGCTGACGCTGCGAAAGCCTATTTGAAAAAGAATCCGCAAGTACTCGACGAATGGCTTGCAGGTGTCAAGACATATGACGGCAAGGACGGATTACCCGCAGTGAAGGCGTATCTCGGCCTCTAACGCTCTTCACCTGGCGCCGTGTTTCAAAGCACCAGAGAGTACTTTTTCATTGCGACTCTTCAGATCGAAAACCGCTTACAGGAATTGCACGCATGAACCATGAAGTTATCGTGACCTGCGCCGTCACGGGCGCAGGCGACACCGTCGGCAAGCATCCCGCCATTCCCGTCACGCCCAAACAGATTGCCGATGCCGCCATCGAAGCCGCAAAGGCAGGCGCAACCGTCGCGCATTGCCACGTGCGTGATCCGAAGACGGGGCGCGGCAGCCGTGATCCGAATCTGTATCGTGAAGTCGTCGATCGCATTCGCTCAGCCGATACGGACGTCATCATCAATCTGACAGCGGGCATGGGCGGCGACCTCGAAATCGGTCCGGGCGAAGAGCCGATGCGCTTCGGCGCGAACACCGATCTCGTCGGCGGCCTGACGCGGCTTGCGCATGTCGAAGAACTGTTGCCCGAGATCTGCACGCTCGATTGCGGCACGCTCAATTTCGGCGACGGCGACTACATCTACGTGTCGACGCCCGCTCAATTGCGCGCGGGAGCAAAGCGCATTCAGGCACTCGGCGTGAAGCCGGAACTGGAGATCTTCGACACAGGCCACCTGTGGTTCGCGAAGCAATTGCTCAAGGAAGGCCTGCTCGATGCGCCGCCGCTGTTCCAACTCTGTCTGGGCATTCCGTGGGGCGCGCCCGCCGATACAACGACGATGAAGGCGATGGTCGACAACCTGCCGCCGGGCGCGCAATGGGCGGGCTTCGGTATCGGCCGCATGCAGATGCCGATGGTTGCGCAGGCGATGCTGCTCGGCGGACATGTACGCGTCGGGCTCGAAGACAACATCTGGCTCGACCGGGGCGTGCCCGCGAGCAATGGCTCGCTGGTAGCGCGTGCGATCGAGATCATCGAGCGGCTTGGCGGCCGTGCCCTGACGCCCGCCGAAGGCCGCAAGAAGCTCGGCTTGCCCGCGCGCGGCGAACGTCTGCTCGAACGGCGCGCAGTCGAACAATACGCGTGACGGTTCACACAACTCAAGAGGATCATCGGCAATGGCAGTGATCACCGACATCAAGACATTTGCAGCGATTGGCGCGGGCGTGATAGGCAGCGGCTGGGTAGCGCGGGCGCTTGCGCACGGGCTCGACGTCATCGCGTGGGACCCGGCGCCGGGTGCGGAAAAGCAGTTGCGCGACAACGTCGCGAATGCGTGGCCGGCGCTCGAGCGCGTCGGGCTCGCACCCGGCGCATCGCAAGAGCGCTTGCGCTTCGTGCAGACCATCGAAGCGTGCGTGTGCGACGCCGATTTCATTCAGGAAAGCGCGCCCGAACGGGAGTCGCTCAAGCTTGCGTTGCACGAGCAGATCAGTCGCGCGGCCAAGCCGGATGCAATCATCGCATCATCGACGTCGGGTCTTTTGCCCAGCGATTTCTATGCGCGTGCGCTGCATCCGCAAAGGTGCATCGTCGGACATCCGTTCAATCCCGTGTATCTGTTGCCGCTCGTTGAAGTGCTGGGCGGCGCGCAGACGTCGCCCGCCACGATCGATGCCGCGCTGGGTATCTACCGCTCGCTCGACATGCGGCCGCTGCATGTGCGCAAGGAAGTGCCCGGGTTCATCGCCGACCGCCTGCTCGAGGCGTTATGGCGCGAGGCGCTGCACCTCGTCGATGAAGGCGTGGCGACCACGGGCGAGATCGACGACGCGATACGCTTCGGCGCGGGCATCCGCTGGTCGTTCATGGGCACGTTCCTCACCTATACGCTCGCAGGCGGCGACGCGGGGATGCGCCATTTCATGCAGCAGTTCGGGCCCGCACTGGAATTGCCGTGGACGAAACTCGTTGCGCCGAAACTGACCGATCAACTGATCGATCGCGTGGTGGACGGGACATCGGAGCAGGTCGGCGCGCGCTCGATCAAGCAGCTCGAAAGGTATCGCGACGAGTGCATCACCAACGTGCTGTCCGCGATCGCGCAGACAAAAGCGCGGCACGGCTTGCGTGCCGACGAGTAAGGCGGCGTACTATCCGTATGCGCGTGCGTGTCGACATGACACGTCGCGCGCGCGAGCTTGTTCAAAGCCACATGCAAACCCGGATTCAAGCGACGGAGACATTCGCCATGCCGCGACACGCGCAGTTGCCCGCGTATCAGGACATCGTTCGCGCCGAGTGGGTCGACTACAACGGCCATTTGCGCGACGCGTTCTACATGCTGATTTTCAGCTTCGCGACCGACGCGCTGATCGACGCGATCGGCCTTGACGACAGCGTACGCAAGGCGCGCGGCCGCTCGATCTACACGCTGGAGGCGCACATCAACTATCTGCACGAGATCAAGGAGGGCGCGAAGGTGCAGGTGCAGATGCGCGTGCTCGCGCACGATGCGAAGCGGATGCACCTGTACCTCGAAATGTTCGCCGACGATCGCGACGAACCCGTTGCGGCGGGCGAGCAGATGCTGCTGCATGTCGATACGAGCGGACCTCGCGCGGCCGTATTCGACGACGATGTCGCGGCTCGGGTGCGCGCGCTCGTCGATGCGCAGGCATCGCTGCCAGCCGCGGGCTTCGCGGGGCGAGTGATCGGCTTGCCCCGGCCGACGCGCACGTGATGTGCAGCGAGTCGCGCAGATGAACCGTCCCCAAGGCACGCCCCGCGATGCTCGAACCTGAGATTGCTGCCTTCGTCGAACGGGCGAAAGCGCTTTATCCGGACGCGCGCCCGTCGGCCACGCTGGCCCAACAGCGCAGCATGTATGAGCGCTTCGCGGCAGCGCTGACGCCGCCGCGTCCCGAGGGCGTGGAGACTCACGACGCGCGTTTCATCGCGCCGCAGGGGCATGGGCTGATGCTGCGGCTGTACGCGCCCGCTGGCCGCGCGCGGTCGCCCGGCACCGTCCTGTATTTTCATGGCGGAGGCTTTGTGGTCGGCTCGATTGCGAGCCACGATCTGATCACTGCGCGCATCGCGGCGGATACGGGCTTGTGCGTGGTGGCCGTCGATTACCGGCTGGCGCCCGAGTATCCGGCGCCGGCCGCGCACGACGATTGTCTTGCCGTCACGCGTGCGGCGCTCGAAGGGCGCTTGCCGTTCGGGCCGCTGCCGCGCTCGCTGCAACTGGCGGGCGACAGCGCGGGCGCCACACTGGCGGCGAGCGTCGCGATTCGCTTGCGCGATGAAGGGACGCCGGGCGTGCGAGGCGTCGCGCTCGTCTATCCGATGCTCGGCCGGGAGCCGCAATTGCCCGCGCGCGATTCCGAAGCGAACGCACCGATGCTCACGCTCGCCGATGTGCGGCGCTACGCCTCGCTGTATTGGGGTAGCTCTGCGGGCACGGGCAATGAGCACGCATGGACGCGTCCGCTCGAAGCATCACGCTATGATGCATTGCCGCCGACGCTTGCCATCGGTGTCGAACATGATCCGTTGCGCGATGACGCGCGGGTCTTCGCCGAGCGTATCCGCGCAGCCGGCGGGCACGCGCAGGCGCCCATCGGCGTTGGCCTCGTGCATGGAGCATGGCGCGCGCTCGCGACAAGTCCGGGCGCGCAATGGATGCACCGCACGGTGTGTCGCTTTCTCACGGAGCAGGCAGCACGCTGAGCGTTGCAACGCCCGCTGTATCGATACCCTTGGTGCGCATTTTCTTATCGAAAGCCTGGACTCCGATTGTCCGATTGTCCGATTGTTGCCGGAAACGCTGGTTATGCGGGTTATGCGGGTTATGCCGCCAGCGCGCTTTCGAGTACTTCGGCTGCGATCATCGCCGATGCATTGGCGGGAGCGGGGCGTTCGGCCGGCTTGAACACGGCGTCGCCGCGACGGATCTTGCGGCGCGAGACGGCACAGGTGCCCGACGTGTGCGCCGAGCGAAGGCGCCAGCGCTGCTCGCCGTAATGGCAGCGCCCGGGTTCGATCCAGCGGATCACCAGCGTCTCGTCAGAGTGCTCCAGAATCTCGATGCGCAACCCGTTGGCGCCCATCAACGGTAAACACTCCAATGTCGTCATGGTCGGCTCCGTAGTTGTGGTGTGCCGAATGTAGTCCCGCGCGCGCGTGAGAGCCATTGTGCCTGCGTAGAAACACTGTTCCGTTTTTCGCAATAATTGGGAAGTCGGCATATACACGAACGGTAAAAAGCGGATTTCCGGGCTGTTGTTGTAATTACGTGCAAATTTGCAACGAACTGTTGTATGGAAGGAATAAGAGGGCAGGACCGACGGCGAGTCAACGGGGGCGACTGTCATCCATTAAGATGAGCGCCTTGAACGCCGCAAGCGCCCGGCCGCGCTGGCGCGCGGTGGCATTGCGAATGCTCGCCCAGCGCGAGGCGCCTGTTTCGACATCGACGTCGCGACGCGCTATTGTCAAAACGCGCATCGAATCCATTACATGAGGTCTCATGAATCAACGCCCGCCCGACGTTCCATCCGAGGCCGAGCTGCCGAATCGCCGCAAGGCGCAGCGCATCGCGTCGGTCACGCTGTACGCCGCGATGGTGGCGTTGGCCGTCTGGGTTATCCGCGACTTCGTCCCTGCCATCGCGTGGGCGTGCGTGATTGCGATTGCGCTGTGGCCGGCCTTTCACCGCATCGAGGAGCATAGGCTGTTCAAGGGACGCACGACGCTGATCGCGACCGTGCTGACCATCGCGATTGGCTTGCTGTTCCTGCTGCCTGTTGGTATTGCGATCGCGCAAGCGGGAGCCGAGGCGCACGAGGTGATCGAATGGGCGCGCGGCGTGCAGGAAAACGGCATTCCCGTGCCGGAGTTCGTTGACCATCTGCCGTTCGGCGCGACGCAGCTGGAGAGCTGGTGGCAGGACAATCTCGCGCAGCCGTTGCGCGACTCGCCCGCGATGAAAGGCTTGCACGGCGGCGCGGTGGTGACGTTCGGCCGTCACTTCGGTGCGCGCGCCGCGCATGCGCTGATGCTGTTCGGCTTCATGCTCGTGACGCTGTTTGTGATCTTTCAGGCGGGCCCGCGCCTGTCGTGCTCGGTGATGGAGGGCGTGCGGCGCGCATTCGGCTACGACGTGATGCACCTCGCCGAGCGGATGGCGGCGGCTGTGCGCGGCACGGTGTCGGGCCTCGTGGTGGTCGGATTCGGCGAGGGCGCGCTGCTGCTCGTCGCGTACATGCTGACGGGTGTGCCGCACGCGGCGTTGCTCGGATTCGTGACAGCGATCGCCGCGATGCTGCCGTTCTGCGCACCGATCGTCTTCTGCGGCGCCGCGCTGTGGCTTTTTCTGGTGCAGGGAGCCGTGGTTCCGGCGATCTGCGTGGCCGTGTTCGGCTTCATCGTCGTGTTCGTCGCCGAGCACTTCGTGCGGCCGGTGCTGATCGGCAGTTCCGCGCGGCTGCCTTTCCTGCTGGTGCTGTTCGGGATTCTCGGCGGCGCGGAGACGTTCGGGCTGCTCGGCCTCTTCATCGGGCCCGCGCTGATGACGGTGCTGATGGTGCTGTGGTCCGAGTACGTCGAGGGGTAACCGTGCTTTCCAGAAATGCCGAGCGCGCTTGAAGCGAGGCTCGCGCGATGGCGCGCTCAGGCGGCACGTGATCCGCGCAGGCGCAACGTCAACATGCGGGTGACGGGGGCGGACGCCTTCGCCACTGCGATCAGCGAGCCGATCGCGACGGCGTCGGCGGCAAGACCAAGCGGCACATTCAGATAGCCACCCGTCGCGGTGTACAGCAGTGAATCGACGACGAGCGAAATCACCGTGCCCGCGACGAAGCACAACAGCCCCTTGCGGCCGACGAGCCCGATCCACGGCAAGCGTCGAGCAAGCGCGCTCGCCCAGCCGAGGCGCACCATATTCGCCGCCAGCCACGCGATCGCGAGGAAATTCACTGCGCGCATCCACGACAGGTTCTGCTTCAGGCTGCTGTCGAGCGGCGCTACCTCGCCGAACAGCTTGAACCACGCTGCCGCCGCGACGATTGCGCAGGCCAATGCCGTCAGCAGCCAGCCGTAACGATGCGCGCTTGCGCGCTGATAGACGGGCTGCGTCTGCGCGATCACGCCGAGCACGAACATCAACTGCCAGGCGAACGGGTTGAAGTCCCATTGCGCGTCTTCGGCGACGGGCAGATGCGGCAGCATCCACGGCGCAATCGACCACACCGCGAGACTGCCCGCGAGCAGCCACCACGGCTTACTGCGCGCGAGCGGCAGCACGGCGGGCACCGCGAACGCGAAAAACGCGTACATGGGCAGGACCGAGGCGAGGTAGGGCTGGCGGCGGAACAGCAGGATGTCGCGCATGACGGACGTGGGCGTGTCCATCATGTCGTCGAGATCGGTTGTGGCCATGTTGGGCGCGTCGATGCTGAACGCGCTCATCACAGCGCTTACTACCAGCATCAGAACCGCGGTGATCAGAAACGCCCTATACAACTCGAGCGATCGCTTGAAGAAGCGGTTGCGCGCGTCGGCCTCGGTCTGCTTTCGGGCTAGCGACGCGTAGGCGGTAGCCGTCGCGAAACCGCCGAGAAAGACGAAGACTTCGGCTGCGTCGCACAGCGCGTACGCGTGCAGCGTCGCCCGCGACACAATGCTGCCGCCGATGTGGTCGACCACGATGAAGAGAAGAACCAGCCCTCGGAAGAAGTCCAGTTCGATCAGACGGGTTTTCGATGCCTGCATGCGCTTTTTTGGGGTGAAAACGCCTCCGCGAGACGGTGCGCGGGTGATGCGCAGCGCGGGCTCGGGAGGCGGGAATGGGGCTTTGTGGCTGCCGCGCTG
Source organism: Paraburkholderia bengalensis (assembly GCF_037126505.1). NCBI lineage: Bacteria > Pseudomonadati > Pseudomonadota > Betaproteobacteria > Burkholderiales > Burkholderiaceae > Paraburkholderia > Paraburkholderia bengalensis. The sequence continues at coordinate 542 of NZ_JACFYJ010000016.1, read as the reverse complement.
GTCGCTGTCCCTGCGGTATGCGCGTGAGGGCTTTGGCGCGGTAGCGCAGCGGTGGTTCGTGACGGTTTCTATCAGGTTTGCAGCATAGAGACCGGACGTGGAATCGCCACACGACCCCATGTTGACCGACGTTATCTCTTTAGAGTTCCCCCTAATTGTGTTTTTGCTGGAAAGAGTGGCCGGCGTGCGTGGTGTTTGGGCTCGAATATGAGACGGGTGTGGCGAAAACGGTTCGGGTATTGGCGGGAAGGGTGGTGGGTGGGTTCGTATGCTTGCGGGTCTTTGGAGGCGGGTTGGCGAAGTCAGTCCTCCCGTCTTGCTTCGCATGGGGCAACTGAGGCGAAGCGAAGACCAACCGGATTTTCGCGCGTCAAGGCGCGGCACTTTGGCGAGCAGCGTGCTTCTGAGCATCACGTCGCGTTGGACGCAAGGAATAGCTAGGCGCGTATGAAAATCACCATTATCGGCACGGGTTACGTAGGTCTCGTCACGGGCGCATGTCTGGCCGAGGTCGGCAACGACGTCTTCTGTCTGGACGTCGA
>NZ_JACFYJ010000169.1:0-9551 GCF_037126505.1 Paraburkholderia bengalensis | reverse complement strand
CGCGCCGCCAGCGGGCGCTTCCGCCGCATGACCGACGGCCGCGGGCGCCGGAGCGGCGTATTGCGGCGCGAAGTTGCCGGGCTGCTGGACGTAAACGGGCGGCGCGTTCTTGACGATGCGCACCTTGCCTTCGCCCTCGGTCACTTCGAGTTCGGAAATGCCGGACTCGGAGACGAGGTCGATCAGAGTCTTGAGTTTACGTAGATCCATGGGCTTTCCCCTTCAATGCGTGAAGCGCCCGCGGGTTGCCGCCGGCGCCGAATTCGAGTTTTGGGTTGTCAGTTGCGCGATGACCCGGCCGTCTGGATGGACAGCCGGTCTAGCGCGTATTCGAGTGCGTACAGATAGCCCTTCCAGCCGAGGCCGCAAATCACGCCCTCCGCCTGGTCGGAGAAATACGAGTGATGCCTGAACGGTTCCCGACGATGCACGTTCGACAGATGAATCTCGACGAACGGGATGCCGACGCCCGCCAGCGCGTCCCGGATCGCCACGCTCGTATGCGTGTACGCAGCGGGATTGATCACGATGAAATCGGTCTTCTCGGTTCGCGCGGCCTGGATGCGATCGACGAGCGCGCCTTCGTGATTACTCTGGAAGGTGGCCAGTTCGACGCCGGCATCCGCCGCGCGGTCGGCTAGCGCCTGATCGATCTGCGGGAGCGTCACGTGGCCATACACCTCCGGTTCCCGGGTGCCGAGAAGGTTGAGGTTGGGGCCGTGCAGAACCAGCAGTCGCGTCATGGTCGCTTCGTTTTCCGTGGAATTGGCGGCACTTTAGCGCCGATTAGAGAAATTTGTCTAGTTTCTCGAACGAGCGTTGCCTGACGGCGTCTTGCCTGGTTGGCCGCAACTGAGCGAACTTCTGACATTTCAGTGGGAATGTCGGTGAATCTGAGGGCAAACGTTCTCAACTAAACGTCAATAAGTTGTCGACATCAAAGCGCATCGAGCGTGCGTTTGAGCTCGTCAGGCTTGATCTGGCCTAATTTTGTCGACCGTACGACGCCTTTTGCGTCGATTACGACGGTGTAAGGCAATCCGCCCGCATTGTTGCCGAAGGCGCGCGCGAGATCGGCGCCGCCGAACCCGGCGACGTAGATCGGATAGCTGACGGGCACTTTTTGCAGGAAAGCCTTGATGTTCTTGTCCGAGTCGACGCCCACCCCGACGAACGCGATGCCCTTCTTCTGATACTCCTTGTGCAGTTGCGACAGCGAGGGCATTTCTTCGACGCACGGGCCGCACCACGACGCCCAGAAGTTGACGACGACGGGGTGCCCCCTGAAGGCCGCGAGCGATTGCGGCGCGCCGTCGGCGTTGGTCACCTTCGCGGCCCACAGCTGGTTGACGGCGCCGCTGCCGTCCGCAGGCGCGCGTTCGCGGCGTCGACGAGATCCCTGTTGCCGAAGAGCCAGTGGCCCGCCACCGCTCCGCCCGCTGTCGCGACGACGGCCACCGCCGCGATTGCCAGTATTCGCTTCATATAAAGAGTGTGTCGTTCAGGTGATCAGTTCGTGGAGGGCGCCGCGTCGTCTTCGTCGATCAGCGCCTGCACGCTCCGGACGTCGGCGCGCGCGAGCCGGCCGCGCGCATCGGCGCGCACGGCGCCACGCAGGTCGTCGGTGCCATAGAGCGCGACGTGGATACCGACGGCTTCGGCGTCGCGATCTCGGTTCGACGGGCGCCAGAGAAAGCTCAAGGTTTCGACGTAGCCGCGGCCCGCGAAGTGCCGAGTTTCGGAAACGTCGTACTGCACGTTTGCATTCAACAGATAAATAGCGACTTCTTTTGGATCGTCGCAGAACACCTGAAGATGAACATCGGAATGTTCGCCCGCTGTCCCGCCTAGCACCGCGCCCGTCAGATACGGATTGAAGGGCGCGAGCCGCTGCATCCAGTCGAGGGCGATTTCGCGCAGACGGCGCAGCACGGCCGGCTGGCTGTCGCCCTGGAACAATGACTGATACTCGCGGATTTCTTCCTCGATCTGGTCGTTATCCGGCAGCCATTCACCTGCGACGCGCGTTTCCCCGACGACCTGCCGCGCAGCCTTGCGCTTGGCCGTCGAGTAGTCGAGCCCGTCTTCGGCGATCATGCGGGCAGCCGCGATCGCGATTTCCTCGCGTACGCGCTGCGGATCGAAATGTGATTTGCGAACCATCCGTCAATCATACTAGAGAAAGAACGACGTCCTTTTGACGCCTGCCCACCCGGATGACGGGGCTCGAACCCGTTCCGGCGAAGGCGCGGCAACGCGCCGGGATCGCACAGCCGATCAGGAAAGGGCGGGCCTGTCGGTTACAATAGGCGTCCTTTGCACGAGGGTTTTCTGACCCTTGGCGCGCATCCCCTTCCACGCAAAAACACGCCTTGCGGCGCGACAGCTTTATGCATATTCACATCCTCGGCATTTGCGGCACGTTCATGGGCGGTCTCGCGGTTCTCGCGCGCAACGCCGGTCACACGGTGACGGGATGCGACGCCGGTGTCTATCCGCCGATGAGCACGCAGCTCGAGGCGCAAGGCATCAAGCTGATCGAAGGCTGGGGCGTCGAGCAACTCGACCTGAAGCCGGACCTGTTCGTGGTCGGCAACGTCGTGACGCGCGGTAATCCGCTGATGGAAGAGATCCTGAATCGCGGGCTGCCGTACACGTCGGGTCCGCAATGGCTCGGCGAGCATGTGCTGAACGGCAAGTGGGTGCTGGCCGTGGCGGGCACGCACGGCAAGACCACGACCACGTCCATGCTGACCTGGATGCTCGAAGACGCCGGCATGAACCCCGGCTTTCTGATCGGCGGCGTGCCGCTGAACTTCGGCGTGTCGGCGCGGCTGACGGATTCGAGCTTTTTCGTGATCGAAGCCGACGAATACGACACGGCATTCTTCGACAAGCGCTCGAAGTTCGTCCACTACCGGCCGCGCACGGCGATCCTGAACAATCTGGAATTCGACCATGCGGACATCTTCGCCGATCTCGCCGCTATCGAAACGCAATTCCATCATCTCGTGCGCACGGTGCCGGGCATCGGCCGCGTCGTGTCGAACGGACGCGAAGACGCGCTCGACCGGGTGCTGACGCGCGGCTGCTGGAGCGAAGTGGAGCGCTTCGGCGTCGAAGGCGGCTGGCAGGCGCTGCCCGCTGAAGACGGCGTCGCCGTCGACGAGCGCTTCGCCGTCTATCACGGCGGCGAACGCGTCGGCGTGGTCGACTGGCAGGTGCAGGGCGAGCACAACCGGATGAACGCAATCGCCGCGATCGCCGCTGCGCGCCACATCGGCGTGCCGCCGGCGCAGGCCGCGAAGTCGCTGTCCACGTTCCGCAACGTCAAGCGCCGCATGGAAGTGCGCGGCAGCGTCGATGGCGTGACCGTCTACGACGACTTCGCGCATCACCCGACGGCGATCGAAACGACGGTTGCCGGACTGCGCACGCGCGTGGGCCGTGAAAATACGCGCATCCTCGCCGTGCTCGAACCGCGTTCGAACACGATGAAGCTCGGCGTGATGAAGGCGCAACTGCCGTCGAGCCTCGCCGACGCCGATCTGGTGTTCGGCTACGGCGCGCTGGCGGGCAAGGACGCGCTCGGCTGGAACCTGGCCGAAGCGCTTGCGCCGATGGGCGACAAGGCGCAGGCGTTCAACCACATCGATGCGCTCGTCAAAGCCGTCGTGGCAGCGGCGCAGCCGGGCGATCACGTGCTCGTGATGAGCAACGGCGGCTTCGGCGGCGTGCACCAGAAGCTGCTCGACGCGCTGTCGGCGCGTCCGGCGAAGCAGGCGCGGGGCGTCGCGTGATTCTCTATCTGCACGGGTTCCGCTCGTCGCCCAATTCGTTCAAGGCGCGCGTGATGGCCGAGCGCCTCGCTGCGCTCGGACGCAGCGCCGAATGGTGCTGTCCGATGCTGCCCGTGTCGCCGCTGGAAACCGTGGCGCTCATCGAAAAGCAGGTTGCAGCGGCGAAACCCGCCCGCGTGACAGTGGTCGGCAGTTCGCTGGGCGGCTACTTCGCCACGCATCTGGCCGAAAAGCACGGCTGGCGCGCCGTGCTGCTGAATCCCGCCGTCGTGCCGCAGCGCGACCTGAGTCACTACCTGGGCGAACAGCCGTTGTGGCATGGCGGCGGCAGCATCGTCGTCGAGCCGCATCATCTTGATGAATTACGTGCGCTAGGCGTCGCGTCGATCACCCGCCCCGAACGCTATTATCTGTTTGCCGCCACCGGCGACGAAGTGCTCGATTACCGCGAAATGCTCGCGCACTATCCCGGCGTGCAAACCAAGCTGATCGAAGGCAGCGACCACGCGATCAGCGAGTTTCCCGACTATGTCGACGACGTGCTCGCATTTTGCGACGCCGCCGACGCCGAGCCGCCCGCGCCACGCGAGGCGGCATGATCCGATGATTCGCGCACGCCGCGCACTCACGGGGCGCGGGACGCGGACCACCACCGAACACGACGCCGTCGCGCAAACGCACCGCACCGCGCGCCGGCCGACGCAAGCCAGACTGAGAGTATTGAGTGAACGTTTTCTTCGAGGAATCGGGTAGTTTCAAGGCGGGCAGCGTGCTGTCGCGTCAGGGCGACGCGTTTCAGGTCGAGCTGCCGGGCGGGCGTCGCGCGAAAGTCCGCGCGAAAGACGTGCTGATCGAATTCGAGAAGCCGACGGCGGGCGAATTGATGGAACAGGCCGACGCCGTCGCGCAGGACATCGATCTCGATTTTCTGTGGGAATGCGCGCCTGAAGAGGAATTTCCGTTCGCGACGCTCGGCGCGGAATATTTCGGCGAGTCGTTCGGACCCGTCGAGCGCGCCGCGCTGATCCTGCGCATGCACGGCTCGCCCATCTACTTTCGCCGTAAAGGCCGCGGCCAGTATCAGCGCGCGCCGCAAGAGCAATTGAAAATGGCGCTTGCGTCGCTGGAGCGCAAGCGCCAGCAGGCGCTCGTGCAGCAGGGCTACGAAGACGAGCTGAAGGCGGGCCGTCTGCCCGAAGGCTTCCAGAGCAAGGCGCTCGGACTGCTGACGAAGCCCGACAAGAACTCGATCGAATACAAGGCGCTCGAAGCAGCCGCCGCCGCGCGCGGCATTTCGCAGGCGCGTCTGATGCTCGAATGCGGCGGCATTCCGTCGGCGCGCGCGCTGCACGAGGCGCGTTTCCTGTCGGAATTCTTCCCGCACGGTACGGCATTCCCGCCCGTCACGGTCGGCGAATTGCCGGAAGATTTGCCCCAAGCGGACGTCGAAGCATTCTCGATCGACGACGTCACCACGACGGAAATCGACGATGCGTTCTCCGTCGAGCATCTGTCCGACGGCCGCGTGCGGATCGGCATTCACATTGCGGCGCCCGCGCTCGGCATCCAGCGCGGCGACGCCGTCGATGGCATCGCGCGCGGCCGCCTGTCCACCGTGTACATGCCAGGCGACAAGATCACGATGCTGCCCGATTCCGTCGTCGATCAATTCACGCTGGCCGAAGGCGGCCTGCGACCGGCGCTGTCGCTGTACAGCATCGTGAACCGCGAGACGCAGGAGATCGTCGCGAGCGAGACGCGCGCCGAACTCGTCTACGTGAAGAACAACCTGCGCCACAACACGCTCGACGAACTCGTGACGGAAGAGGCGCTCGCCAACGGCACGGGCGATTATCCGCACAAGGAAGATATTGCGGTGCTGTGGCCGTTCGCGCAGGCGCTGTTCGAGAAGCGTCAAGTCGCGCGCGCAGGCTACGGCCTCAAGCGGGAAGTGCAGCGCAACACGGACTTCAACTTCTACGTCGAAGGCGAGCACATCACGATCACGCCGCGCCGCCGCGGTTCGCCGCTCGACACGATCGTCGCCGAACTGGCGATTCTCGCGAACTCGACGTGGGGCGCGTTTTTGCACGATCACGGCGTGCCGGGCATCTATCGCTCGCAGCGCGCGTTCGGCGCGCCGACGGGCCCCAAGCGAACCCGCATGCAGACGACGGCCGCGCCGCACGAAGGCCTCGGCGTCGCGCAATACGCGTGGAGCACGTCGCCGCTGCGGCGTTACGTCGACCTCGTCAACCAGTGGCAGCTGATCGCGTGCGTGCAGCACGGCGTGACGGCGAAGCTCGCGGCGCCGTTCAAGCCGAAGGACGCCGATCTGTTCGCCGTCGTGCAGGGTTTCGACGACACCTATACCGCGTACGCCGATCACCAGCGGCGCATGGAGTATTTCTGGTGCTTGCGCTGGCTCACGCAGGAAGGCAAGAAGCAGGTCGCGGCTTCCGTCGTGAAGGGCGACCTGGTGCGGCTCGAAGAAGTGCCGCTGCTGCTGCACGTGCCGGGTCTCGGCGTGCATGCGCGCGGCACGCGGCTGATGCTCGAGGTGATGTCGGTCGATGAACTGACGGTCGAGGCGTCCGTGCGCCTGCTGCATGTGCTCGACGCCCCCACGGTGACGAGCGGCACGGAAGAGGAGGAAGAGGCCGAAGAAGACATCGTCGACGCCGCCGACGAATCCGCCGAAAGCGAAGCCGAAGCGCAGGCCGAGGCAGACCCGGCAACGGCCAGCGATACGCCTGCCGCCGAAGGCGCCGCGTCCGCCGACCCGCAACACGCGACGGAGCAAGGCCAATGAGCGCGGACACGACCGCTACCACGCAGCGCGACCGTTACGCCGTGATCGGCAATCCGATCGCGCACAGCAAGTCGCCGTTGATCCACGCGCGCTTTGCGCAACAGACGGGGGAGCCCGTCGAGTACGGCCGGCTGCTCGCACCCGTCGATCAGTTCGTGCCGCACGTGCGCGCGTTCATCGACGAAGGCGGCCGCGGCATGAATGTCACCGTGCCGTTCAAGCTCGACGCGCACGCCTTCGCGACCACGCTGTCGCCGCGCGCGGCGGCGGCGGGCGCGGTCAACACGCTGCGCTTCGAGAAAGACGGCGGCGTGTACGGCGACAACACGGATGGCTTCGGCCTCGTATGTGATATCGAGGTGAATCTCGGCGTCTCGCTGCAGGGCGCGCGCGTGCTGCTGCTGGGCGCGGGCGGCGCCGCGCGCGGCGTCGTCCTGCCGATGCTCGAGCGCAAGCCGCACTCGCTCACCATCGTGAATCGCACGGCGTCCAAGGCCGAGGCGCTCGTCGCGCAATTCTCGGGCGCGGCGCGCGATGCGGCGTGCCGCTTGACGGGCGGCAGCGCGCGGGCGATCGAAGCAGGCGAGTACGACGTGATCGTCAACGCCACGGCCAGCAGCCTCGACGCTTCGCTGCCCGAGTGCGACGACGGCGCGTTCGGCGCAAATACGCTCGCGTACGACATGATGTACGGCGCGCAGCCGACCGTTTTCATGCAGCACGCCGCGAAGCTCGGCGCGCGCGCGGCGGACGGCCTCGGCATGCTGGTCGAGCAGGCTGCCGAGTCGTTCTTCGTGTGGCGCGGCGTGCGGCCCGATGGCGCTCCCGTGCTCGACGCGCTGCGCGACATGCTGCACGCGCCGCAGAACGTCTGAGCGCATCGCTCGCCGCGCGGCTGTCCATTCCACGACATGGTGACGACCACGACCCGAACGAAACGCGCGAAGAGCCAGCGCGCGGGCGCAAGTCCGGCGCGTTGGGCGTTGTATGCGGGCGCGGTGTTTGCCGTCGCGTGGATCGCAACGCAGCTTTTTTACTTCGCGCAGATCGCCGCGTGGAACTACGTCAATCCGCCATCCACCGCTTTCATGCGTTCCGATGCCTGGCGTCTGTCGCAAGATCGTCCAGGTCTGTCGATCCAGCATACGTGGGTGTCCTACGATCAGATTTCGCGCAATCTGAAGCGCGCGATCATCGCATCGGAAGACGCCAATTTCGCGACGAACAACGGCTACGAAACCGACGCAATTCTCCAAGCCTGGGAGAAAAACAAGGCACGCGGAAAAATCGTGGCGGGCGGCTCGACGATCACGCAGCAACTCGCGCGAAATCTCTTTTTGTCTCGCGAGAAGAGCTATATCCGTAAGGGCCAGGAACTGATCATCACATGGATGCTTGAGACGCTGATGGACAAGGAGCGAATCTTTGAGATCTATCTGAATTCGGTTGAATGGGGCAACGGCGTGTATGGCGCTGAAGCGGCGGCGCGCTATTACTTCAGGACGTCGGCGGCGAAACTGACGGCTGGGCAGTCGGCGCGGCTCGCGGTGATGTTGCCGCGGCCCAAATACTTCGACGAACACCGGAATTCCGCTTACCTGACGCAGCGCGCCCGCATCATCGCGCGCAGAATGGGCGCGGCGGAATTGCCCGATTGATTATCCGTTTCGAAATGAAAATAAAAGGCGATTATCTGCGCAGATAATCGCCTTTTTGTTTTTGGTGGCGTGCATTATTTGAAACGGTAATTCGCGCCCACCGTGATGCTGTTATTGGTCCAGCGAGTGTTGTACGCATTCGCCGAATCGCGTGTCCATTCGGAGAACACGCTGAATTTGGTCGTGAGTTTGTACTCGACGCCCAGACCATAGTGGAACGTCCATCCCGGCCAGTCGCCCGTTGCGCCGAGTCGCGCATACGGCATGAACGGGCCGATGGGATAGCCGATTTTCGCGTCGACGCCGCCGTCCTTGGCCGTCGATGAGCCGTTGTGCATGTCCATGAACAGTTCGGCGCCGAGCACCACGGGGCCGGCGTTGAAGCCATAACCCGCGACGAAACCGGGGAAGAGCGTGGTATGCGTCGGCTTGTTCACAGCACCCGAGGCGCTCGAAATGTTCACGCCGACCTTCGCCCCGATGTACGGGCCGGAGAAGTCGTCGATCAGTTGCTGCTGGGTCGGCTGCGCATGGGCGACGGCGCTGATGGCCAGCGTTGCGCACATCAATAATTTCTTAAATGTTCTCATGGATTTAGGGGATTTCTTGGTTGCGAGAGGGCTTCGGAGCCGCGGCGCCTTCGCCGATAAAGCGTGAGCAGCCTAAGTACGTCGGAATGCAGGCTCAATAAGACGTCTCTGAAAACCGTCGCGCATACCGACATCCCGCTTCAGCAGTGATGCGCGGATTCCCTGACGTCGTCGGAATAGTTGCAGAACGTCTCAGATCGTCCGCGTCGGACCAGCGCAGCACGACATCCCAACATATGAGCGTTCAACTCATATGTTGGTGAATCTCAAAAAGGCGCCCTACAATCCGGTTCAACAAGCCGACACCGGCGAGAAAAGCCGCCTCGTCGCCAGCGCAACGCGCGGCGCACGCTGCGGGACGAAAACCGGAGACACCCGCCATGCCATCCAGCACCTCGCTGCACGACACGCGCGCCGCCCGCGCGCAGCACGCCCCGTTGCGAATCGCACCTGACGCGCGCCGTCACGCCGGCATCTCGCGGTAACTCACCTTCTGTCTGTTGCCCAGTCGCCATGAACAAAGCGATGACCCCGCACGCCGAGTCCGACGCGCAAGAAGCGCCCGAAATTCACGCGAGCCACGAGACGCACGACGTCCAAGAGGCGCGCGACGCCCACGAGATGCGCGACGCGCCGACGGCGCAAGCCGCGCGCAAGCCCGCCGCGCGCCCGGCGAACGGCGCCGCCGTTG
>NZ_JACFYJ010000168.1:0-9604 GCF_037126505.1 Paraburkholderia bengalensis | reverse complement strand
CGCGGATGCCCTCGTCATCGTCACCGAATGGAAGGAATTCAAGAGCCCGGACTTCGCGCGCCTGAAGGCCGAGCTGAAAGCGCCGCTGATTTTCGACGGCCGCAATCTGTATGAGCCGGAGGCGATGTCGGAACTCGGCATCGACTATTACTCGATTGGACGGCGAAGCATTGAAAGTCACGGATCAAAGCGATACGCCGATGGGCAACCCGTTTAATCGATTGAAGCGTTAGTTCGATGACCTCCTTTTACCGCGATCAGATCGAGTTGAGAAAAGAGTCTTGGCCATGTTTTCGAACGTATTGATCGTATGTCACGCAAATATCTGTCGTTCGCCTGCGGCAGAAGTGATCTTCAAGTCGTTGCATCCGAGAATTTCCTGCAAACCAGTGAGCTATCACTCGGCGGGCGTTCGCGCGTTCGAAGGAATGGGGATGGATGCTGTTATGAAAAACCTGCTGGTGGAACGGGGGCTGCCGGTTGCGCCACACCGTTCGAGACGCTTGAACATCAGCATGGTGCGGGAGGCGGATCTCATACTTGTTGCCGCGCGAAATCAGATCGGCCAGGTGGAAGCCCTCGATCGCACGGCTCGGGGCAAGGTGTTTACGTTGGGTAATTGGGAAGAGATCGACGTTGTCGATCCTCATGGTAAGTCGGAGTCGTCATATCGCGCGTCCTTGATTCTGATTGAGCGATTGGCGGCGGGCTGGATTGAACGTATATGTTGAGGCAATACTTTGTGAGTCTTGTCATCGTGCCGCTTCTTTCGGCGTGCATGACTGCACCGGGCAACTATCTCGATACGTCCCGGCTCAAAGAGCAGTCCTCTGTCGAGACTGCGGAAATATATCCAGTAAGACCGATCGATGCCGAGCTGATTGTTGAGCAAACGCGGTCCCGCGCAGAAGCCGAACGAGTACAGCAGGCCACGGCCGATCAGCTTGCGAGTTCTGGGCGCTATGTGTATCACGTTCAGCCACAAGACATTCTGGGAGTCACGATATGGGACCACCCAGAATTGACCACGCCGACAGTCACCTCCTTCTCGTCTGGCGGTAACACGACTCAAACGCTCGCCGCAACGTTGCAGCAGCCGTACACCACGGCGTTACCTGGGCAGGCAGATCCATACGGTCAGACCGTCGCAGCCGATGGCACCATTTTCATTCCGTTTTCCGGGCGCCTGCAGGTTGCCGGCAAGACAGTTGGTCAGATTCGCGATCAGGTGGCGATCAGTCTTGTTCGGTTTGTCAAGAACCCACAAGTTGACGTTCGTGTGCTTTCGTTTCGCAGTCAAAAAGTGCAGGTAACGGGGCAGGTGAAGGCGCCCGGGCCTTTGGCTGTCAGCGATGTACCACTTACCTTGGTCGATGCAATCACGCGTTCGGGAGGGAGTACGAGCGATGCCGACCTTCAACGGATTCGTCTCGTTCGCAAGAAGCAGTTATACGTGCTCGACGCAAATCGGATGCTGGATCGAGGTGATATGTCGCAGGATGTCCTTTTGCAGTCGGGCGATGTCATTAACGTACCGGACCGCGCTGACAGCCGCGTCTTTGTAATGGGGGAGGTAAAGACGCCAGCACCTCTTTCGATGTACCGGGGGAGTCTGACAATTGCGGACGCCCTTACGCAGGCGGGAGGAATTCTCGATTCCGACGCAAATCCTCGTCAGATATACGTATTGCGAGGTGTGAAGGAAAAGCCGGCGACACCTGACGTATTTCATCTTGACATGACTCAACCCAACTCGATCATGTTGTCGACGCAGTTCCAGCTCCAGCCGATGGACGTTGTATATGTTGGAACAGCGGCGTCCGCAACATTCAATCGTGTCTTGCAGCAAGTGTTACCGACATTGCAAACGCTCTTCTACTTGAAGCAGCTAACGCACTAGGGGCTATTCGGGGATCTGGACCACCTTAAGGTGCCAAGCAGTCGCTTTCGAGCAATAGGCGCATGGTCCTTGTTCCCATCCTATCGCAATTATGTAGAAGAAGCCGTGAGTACTGAAGTGAAAAATAATGGGATTATGAATCCGGATACGCGACGTGATCCGGAGGAGGAGTTCGTCCTCGGCGAGTTGTTGCGCGTCATCGCGGAAGATGTCTGGTGGCTCGTCGGTGCGGCACTGGTGGGAGTGGCTGTCGGTGGCCTCTATTGTGCTTTTGCGAAACCGGTATATGTCGCAAACACATTGATAAAGATAGAACAGGTAAACGATGCCGCTTCGGCACTGATGCAGTTAAGCAGTGTCACAAGCTCGATGACACCTCTCCCAGCCGATGCGGAAATCACGATCATGCAGAGTCGCGACGTGATGGGAGAAGTTGTCAAAAAGTTCAAGTTCGATATTTCTGTTGAACCGAAAGAATTCCCCGTCTTGGGGCGATTGGCGCTGAGGTTGGCGACGCCAGGGCGGCCTGCCGATCCATGGTTCGGTCTAACTTCGTATGCATGGGGGGGGGGAAGTTGCAGACCTAAGAAGCGTCGAAGTGCCGCGCGCGCTCGAAGGGGAAAGACTCATACTGACCAGCCGTCCCGATGGCCGATACGATCTGCAGGATCCGGACGGGAAACTACTCGTACACGGAACTGTGGGACAGGCGTCAAGCGGGAACGGCGTCACGCTTTTCGTCAATCAACTTATCGCTCGTCCGGGAACGCAATTTTCCGTCGTACGGGTAAACGATGTTGACGCCGTTATCAGCCTTCAGAAATTTATCACGGTGCAGGAGCAGGGAAAGTTAACGGGCCTCGTCGACGTATCAATGGAAAGCGACGATCCGGAATTTGCGGCCGAAGTGACCAACGATCTGGCCCAAACGTATCTCCGACGCCATGTTCTGAGTAAGCAGGTCAACGCTCAGAACATGTTGTCTTTCCTGAAAACCGAGGAGCCACGCCTGAAAGGGGAGCTTGATAAGGCCGAGATTGCGCTGGCGCAATATCAACGGCAATCAGGATCGATCACTGCAGGCGAGGAAGCCAAAGTATATCTCGCCGGGAGTGTGCAGTACGAAGAGCAGGTGTCGGCAATGCGTCTGCAACTCGCAGCGCTTCAGGAGCGATTTGGAGACGATCATCCGCTAATTAAAGCGACTCTTCATCAGGTTGATCAGCTAAAAGCACAGCACGACCGCTATGAAGGTCGGTTCCGAAATTTACCAGAGGCGGAAGTACGTGCTGTGCAATTACAGCGTGACGCCAAGGTCGCTGCCGAGATTTACGAGTTGGTTCTGACACGGGAGCAAGAACTCTCTATTCAGAAGGCGGGCACCGGCGGAAATGCACAAATAGTTGATATGGCGCTTCGGCCTGGCACGCCGGTCAAACCAAAGAAACTGTTGATCATGTCCGCAACTGTAATGCTGGGTCTCATTCTTGGGGTGACCGTGATCCTCGCGCGGAGAAGACTGTTCGAGGGAATCGAAGATCCAGAGGCCGTCGAGCGCATGTTCCAACTGCCCATTTGCGGAATGGTGCCGTTAAGCGAGCAACACATGCAGATCGGTGGTCGTTACGTGACCGGAAAGGCGTCGCCGCATTCGGTGTTGGCGCATGCAAGTCCAGCGGACCCTTGTGTAGAGAGTCTTCGAAGTTTGCGTACGTCGATGCAATTCACGATGCTTGATGCCCGTAATCGGATTGTCATGCTGACGGGGCCTGTTGCCGGCGTTGGTAAGAGTTTCCTAGCGGTGAATCTGGCTGTTCTGCTCGCGAACTCAGGCAAAGATGTTTTGCTCATCGACGCGGATATGCGTAAGGGCGCGCTTGAGCGATACATGGGTTGTGCGGTTGACGGCGGTCTTGCGGAACTTCTGGCCGGCAGCATTTCGGTTGAGGAAGCGATCAGGGAGACGCGCTTTGACGGGCTTGATTTCATTTCGTGTGGCCAGCGGCCCTCGAACCCCGCGGAGCTACTGATGTCATCTCGTTTCGCCAATTGTCTTCATGAACTGGAATCGCTGTACGACGTGATTCTTATCGATACACCGCCTGTGCTCGCAGTCACAGATGCATCGCTCGTCGGTGAGCATGCCGGGACGAGTTTCCTTGTCCTGCGGTCGGGCATGCACCGTCCGGTTGAGATCGCCGATGCTATTAAGCGGCTCAAGGTGGCTGGAATTGATTTGAAAGGGGGGATTTTCAATTGTATGGCGTCCTCCGGGCGACACGGCTACGGTGCTGTACATCGCTACCTGACTACGGACACCTCAACTGTTTGACGGAAGAAAATAATGAAACTAACGGTGCTGGTTCCGACTTATCGCCGGGAGAAGGATCTGGTGCGGTGTCTCCAAGCGTTGAGAACGCAGGAGCGCCAATGCGATGAAGTTGTGGTCGTGGCGCGGTCGGATGACGAGGCTACTTTGACGTGTTTGAAGAATCCGGAAGTCGTAGAAGGGCTTCCGCTTACCGTCGCGCTGAGTCAGGTGCCCGGTGTGGTTGCAGCATTGAACTGTGGCTTGGATGCTGCTACGGGTGATGTCATTGCGATCACTGATGACGACGCGGCGCCACGCCCGGACTGGGTGGGGCGCATAGCCACTGCCTTTAGTGCAGACCCGAGAATGGGTGGGCTCGGTGGGCGGGACTGGGTGCATCTGAAGAACAACGTGCTGTTGGGCGAATGTCCCACTGTCGGGAAGATTGCGCTCAGCGGCAAACTCATTGGTAATCACCATCTGGGCGCGGGAGAACCGCGCGAAGTTGATGTGCTCAAAGGAGTCAATATGAGCTACCGTCGCGACGCGATTCGCAATATCCGTTTTGATACACGGTTGCGCGGGTCGGGAGCGCAGGTTCATAACGATATGGCATTCAGCATGAGCGTGAAGAATGCTGGCTGGAAGCTGATCTACGATCCAAAGGTAGCGGTTGACCACTTTCCTGCCGAACGATTTGATGAAGATCGTCGAGACGCGCCGAGCATGGCAGCTGTGTGCAACGCTGCATTTAACTTGCATCTGACACTGAGAGACCACTTGCCTCCGTTGCGTTGCGCTGTCGCGTGGTGGTGGTATGCGCTCATCGGCACGCGCGTCTATCCCGGTATGGTGCTTTTACTGCGCGCTTTGCTCTCCAATGAACGGCAAGCGGATGTCGCGCGTTGGCGGGCAGTCCGCGTTGGCGGACGTGAGGCGCGCCGCGTGCACTCACGGAGAAATGGCGGTCCGATTACGAGTTCGCACGCATGACCACGAAGGTTCACGTGCATCTTTTTTACGGTGGCGATCCGCGCTGCTATCGCCACGGCGAGAACATCGGCTGCCTATATGGCTATCACCATGCCGAATCCGACGATCTCCAGTTGAGTTATTCGCAGGACACGAAGGAGAGCGTGCCAGTGCGCCTCGCGCGTCGTGCGCTGAAGGTGCTGCTGGGTTTCGACCTGATTCACACACTGCGCAATCGCGACGAGATGCTGCGCTCGGATGTGATTTGGACGCACACCGAACAGGAATGGCTATCGGTCGCGCTGATGTTGTTGATAGAAGGAAAACGGGAAACCCAACCACTGTTGGTTGCGCAAAGCGTGTGGCTGTTGGATAAGTGGCCGAACTATGGGCCGCTGCGTCGCTGGTTCTATCGGAAGCTGATTGCGCGTGCCGATCTCTTGACGACGCTCGCGCGTGATAACGCCGAATTGTGCCGTGAGTATTTCGACCGGGACGCGACGCAGCTTTCCTACGGGCTGAACACGCGCGACTTTCCGGTGCAGCAGTCGAAGGCGTGGCAGCCGAACACGCCGTTGCGCATCGCCGCCATCGGCAATGATCGCGACCGCGACTGGGAGACGCTCATCAAAGCCGTCGGCAACGATCCGCGCTTCGCAGTGCGGCTCGCGACGCGCCGGCGCATTCCGCGTGCGCTGCGCTCAGTGAACGTGCAGGTCGCGCCTGCAGCGGGCCTCAAAAAGCAGCGCGAACTGTACGACTGGGCCGACGTGGTCGTCGTGCCGCTGCGTCCTAATACACATGCGTCCGGTATCACGGTGATGCTGGAAGCAGCCGCCGTGGGCAAACCGATGGTCGTGACGAACGTAGGCGGGTTGGACGATTACTTTTCGGCGAGCGCGGCCGCATTCGTGCCGCCGTTTGACGTAGCCGCGCTGCGAGAGGCGTTGCTCCGCCTCATCGCGTCGCCGGACGAGGCGCTGCAGCAGGCGCAGGTGGCGGCGATGCAACTCGTGTCGCGCGATCACACAACGCAGCACTATGCGCAGCAGCACGTCAAGATCACACGCGATCTGCTGCGCCGGCAAACGCGGCACCGGCATCCCGCGCAGAACGTGAACGGCAGCGGAACCGCACGCGTGCGGTCGCAGAACAGGGAAGGAATGTAAGCGATGTCGTCGATTGCACGCGCCGGAATCGACAGCACCGTACGCATCGTCAAGAGCGACAGGCGTCAGACGAACGAGTGGCTGCCGCCTGCGTTGTTGTGGCTCGTTACGGCCATCTTGATCGTCGCGCATCAAGGCGCAGTACTCACGCTCGCCTTCCCGGTGCTTTCGATCGCGGTCGGTTTTTGGCTGTATTTCGCGAGCCCTGTTCGATATGTCGGATATGTTTGGTGGCTTTGGTTTTTGAGTCCAGAAGTGCGACGTCTCGCGGATTGGTCTATAGGTATGTACACGCCAACGAGCTTGATCCAGGTTGCGCCCCTCGCCGTGACGATAATCAGCGGGTTGTCGCTAATCCGTTTCTACCACTTGCTGGCGCAGCGGCGTGGTTTGCCCGTTCTGCTGGTATTGGCGGGGCTCGGATATGCATTCGTGATTGGCGTCGTCTCCAGCGGTCCGATGGCGGCCTTGTACGACTTTGCGAATTGGGTCTATCCGATCCTGATCGGCTTTCACATCATGGCGTACTCACGCCAGTATCCGCATTTCCGCGGGACCATCATCAATACCTTCATCTGGGGCATGCTGCTGATGGGCGGCTACGGTTTTGTGCAGTTTTGCGTCATGCCTCCTTGGGACGTTCTTTGGATGGCAAATTCCCAGATGAATTCACTCGGCGATTCGGTTCCATTTGGTGTGCGTGTGTTTAGCACGATGAATTCTTCTGGTCCTTTTGCGTTTGTGATGATGGGGGCGCTGGCTTATGTGATAGAGGCAAGCTCTCGCATTCGGTGGGTAGCGGGAACATTAGGTTTCCTGTCATTCTGTTTGAGTCTAGTTCGTTCGGCTTGGGGAGGATGGGTGATCGCGATCCTTATCCAGCTCGTACTGTCGAATAACAAGCTCAGAGTACGTATTGCTTCAACTTTCCTAGTTTTGTCATTTGTGCTGCTACCGCTGATGATGATCGGCTCGACTGCTGATCGGATGGAGATTCGACTGCAGACGCTCATTAATTTGAGCGACGATCAGAGCTACGCCGCGCGGAACGACTTTTATACAAGTTTCGCACGTACCGCGTTCACCGACCTGACGGGTGAAGGACTGGGTGCGACGGGCACATCGACAAAGCTCTCGAACGACCGTGGCCATCTTGGCCAGTATGGAAACTTCGACAGCGGTCTGATGAACATCCCATTCGTCCTTGGTTGGCCGGGAACATTGCTTTACATATCCGGCTTGATTTGGCTATTGACGGGAGCGGCATTCAAATCCAGGCGTCTTCCCGGCGATCGATTCGTTTCGGCAAACATATCTATAGCAGTGGCTCTTGTTGGAATGCTCTTGTTCACGAACTCGGTGGTGGGAACGAGTGGCCTTATGTTTTATGGGAGCATATTTTTGATCCTTGCGGCAGAGCCCATGAAAAGGCAATACCACCGAACGAATTCCGCCACTCGAGGTCGACGTTGAGAGTCGCCATTGTTACGCACACTGTGCGTCATAATGACGGACAGGGCCGCGTCAATTACGAAATCGCGCGCGCGGCGCTCGACGAGAACATTGAGATCACCCTGGTCGCCTCGCATGTCGCGCCCGAACTGCTCGAGCATCCGCTGGTGCGCTGGGTTCCTGTGACAATCGGCCGCTTTTGGCCGACTAACCTGCTGCGCCAGCAGGTGTTCGCGTTGAAGAGCGCGTGGTGGTTGCGCAAGCATCGCGCCTTATATGACGTGCTGCACGTCAACGGCTTCATTACGTGGATGCCGGCTGACGTGAACACCGCTCATTTCGTTCATAGCGGGTGGTTCAACAGCAAGTACTACCCCTTCAGTTTGAGCAAAGGGTTGTGGTCTGGCTATCAGTTCGTCTACACGGGTGTGAATGCCATGCTGGAGCGGTGGGCGTACCGGCGTTCGCGCGTGATCGCGGCGGTGTCGCAGAAGGTCGCGACCGAGATTGCCGCGATCGGCCTCACGCCACGCAACCGGCTCGATGTGATTTACAACGGTGTCGATACGCAGGGTTATGCCGCTGCGCGGGGCGACCGCACGCGCTTCAAGTTGCCTGAAGACAAGTTCCTGCTTTTGTTCGTCGGTGATCTGCGCACGCCGCGTAAGAATCTCGGCGCGGTGCTAAATGCGATGACGCATCTGCCCGAACAAGTGCATATCGTAGTGGCCGGTTACCTGCCGGGAAGTCCGTATCCGGAAGAAGCGAAAGCACTCGGCATCGTCGATCGCGTGCACTTTTTAGGTCTCGTCGCGGAGATGCCCGTGCTGATGCACTCCGTCGATGTCTTTGTGTTTCCATCGTTTTACGAACCGATGGGTTTGATTCTCCTTGAGGCTATGTCGGCGGGCCTGCCTGTCGTCACGGTGCGCACAGCGGGTGGGACGGAAATTATCGAATCCGAATGCGGAATCGTGCTCGACGATCCCAACGATGCGCGTGCACTTGCGGAATCCGTCACTTATTTGATTTCCAACAATGCCAAGAGACGTGCAATGAGTAATGCGGCGGTCAGGGCCGCGATGAATTTTGACTGGGAGCGTATGGCGCAACGGTATATCGCGCTATATCGAAATTTGGCTGATTTTCATGGCGAGTTGAAGCCAGCTTCGTCGATGGTCAATTGCCAAAGGAGTTCAATCGGATCTGATACGACTGGCGAGCCTCGGATTTCGCAATGAATATTGTGTTTCTCGGATTTGGTTGCTCATGAGTAACAACATGGTCATTTCTTCTCCGATCGCGTCGCTGCAAATCGGCATGCACTGGTTTCCGGAACGCGCGGGCGGTCTCGACCGCATGTATTACTCACTGATCGGCGCGTTGCCGGGCGCGGGCGTCCAAGTGCGCGGCGTCGTCGCGGGCTCGGAGCGCGTTGCGCAGGACACCAACGGCGCCATCAGCGGTTTCGGTTCCGCCGCGCAGTCGCTGCCGCTGCGCCTGATGGCCGCGCGCCGCGCGTTGCGCCGGGAGATTCGCGAGCAGCGCCCCGACGTGATCTCGTCGCATTTTGCGCTCTACACGTTGCCGGGCCTGGACGTCACGCGCGGCATTCCGCAGGTGTCCCATTTTCATGGACCGTGGGCCGACGAAAGTCATGTCGAAGGCGCGGACTCCCTTTGTCAGCGCGCCAAGCGCTACCTGGAGCAGACGGTGTATGCGCGTTCTTCGCGGCTGATCGTGCTGTCCGATGCGTTCGGCCGGATTCTCTCGTCGCGTTACGGCATCCCGGCCGAGCGC
>NZ_JACFYJ010000167.1:0-9778 GCF_037126505.1 Paraburkholderia bengalensis | reverse complement strand
GGTTGCCGCTGGCGGTGCTGTCGTCGATAGGGGCGAGCGCGATGGCGGCAAAAATGATCGAAGCGATTCGCGGCCTGGAGCGTGAGCGCTTTCGCGCGACCCTTGGCCCACTTGATCCCCCGCTCGTACACGCGTGCGCCCGGTAGACCCGATTATCCAGTCATGAAAGAAAAAGCGCTCGTCATCGCGCGAGATCGCGACGCCCGGTCGGAAGAGTCGCTGGATGATTACCGGCCTGGCGAAGGTGTTTCAACAGCTCCATTCCTGACCCTCCAGGCAGGTCGATTTCGAGCACCACGAGCAGATAGCGTGTTGTGGTCAGCGAAATCAGCGCATGCGCGGCCTCACGGGTCCAGTCCACCGTGAAACCTGCATCCCGGAGCACCGCCTGAACCCCGCTACCGAGCAGTTCATCGTCGTCAACCAGAAGAATGCGCATCGTGCAGAACATGTAACATCAGGGAAGCGTGGCGGGAATCGCGGCACTCGCAGGATAAAGACTGGACGCAGTCCCCCACCGTGCCCAGCGAGCAGGCTCTGCAGTCGCTACCATCGAGGTTGTTAGGAACGACGGTGCAGAGTTTACATGTCAGACCCGCGGCGACGCAAGGCAAGGGCCGGTGTTGCAGTGCGGAGAACTGCGCTCTGAGGACCGGCCTGCTTGTCATGCTTGCCGTTCGCGACGCGGGCAATGCCGTGACCGCATCTCAAAGCGGCGCGTTTGTGCGGCAGTTGCGCGATGTGCCCTTGAACGTACCTCAATTTGTCCAACTTGCAGCGGCGCTCGTCGGCGCGATCTCCAATCCACGGATGGTTTTCTACCAGCAATTGGCCGTAACAGACCAGCGAATGCGCGCCAGTGACCTGACATCGGCACGCATTGAAGCCGCCGCCGGTGCGGGCGCTCACACGACTGCCGACGGCGGCCATCCCTGTTGCCGCGGCTGTCAGTCTTGCAACAGAGGGCCCCTGCGGGCTCGAAAGCGTTGCGAAGAAAACCAGCGTCGCACTGACAAGTGCCGTCGGCTATCGCGCATTCCTGCGGTATGTCGGCAAGGGGCAATCTGGGTGGCGCAAGCTGTTTCACCTGCGCGACATCGTGAGCGGCAAACACAGCGTCGCGGTCAATTCGCCCCGCGCCGCAACAGAACGCGGCGATCGCAATCAACGGGGCGAGGGACATGACGTTTGCTTCGCAGATCGAGCCAAAGCGGGGGCTGAACTTCCGGGCCGCGAATATCGCCAGGCGAAGTGACTACTGTGAGTCGAGCTATCTTTCCGTGCGGGAGGGATGTATCGCGACGTCGTAGCGGTGACCGCTCCAGCGGGTGGTTGGTGCCGGATGAGACCGCTTGTCGAAGTGACAGGTCACATGTAGCGAATATGAAAGAACCATCACGTAGGATCGCTACCCGGCGCGCGTCCGGGCGGCCATATCAGATTCCCGTTGGAGGTGTTGATGGAGACGTACGTTCTTTTCGGTGGTGTTGTTGCGATCGGCCTGGCCATTGCGATCTGGGGGATCTGGAATCTCAAGTAATCCGCATCTCCAGGCTAGCGCGAACCGATCGCGTACAGGCTGTCGAATCCGGCAATTTGCGCTGGACGATCGGGTTCGATTCGTGCGGCATCCGCTGAGTCGCGACACGCCAGAGGGCATCCGCCCGCCCCATTCAACAAGCTTGCAACCATGGCCATATCTTCCCTTCAAACGCCGGCACACACAACCCGCGCGATGCCCGCACTTGCACTTGGCGCCATTGGCGTTGTCTTCGGTGACATTGGCACCAGTCCGCTCTACACACTCAGGGAATGCCTGAAAGCCGCGGGCGGTGTCAGCCCGACCAACGTGTTTGGAATCGTGTCTCTGATCCTCTGGTCAATCATCGTCGTGGTCACGTGCAAGTACGTGTCCTTCGTCATGCGCGCCGACAACGACGGCGAAGGCGGCATCCTCGCGCTGACCGCGCTTGCGTCTGATGTTGCGCCAGCTCGCCTTCGTCGCATGCTGCTGACCCTAGGTGTTTTCGGCGCCGCGATGTTTTACGGCGATTCGATGATCACGCCGGCGATTTCTGTCATATCCGCAGTCGAAGGGGTCACGCTCATCGACCCGCATCTGTCGGAGTGGATCGTACCTGTTGCGCTCGTCATCCTCACGGGACTGTTCAAGCTTCAAAAGCGCGGCACGGGCGCCGTCGGCAGGCTGTTCGGGCCGGTAATGCTGATCTGGTTCGTCGCGCTTGCGGTGATTGGCGCAACAAATATTGCGGATCATCCCTCCATTATTCGCGCGGTGTCGCCCGTCTATGCTTTCCTGTTCGTCGCACACGCCCCGGCAACTGCTTTCATCGTGCTTGGCTCAGTGTTCCTCGCGCTGACAGGTGGCGAGGCGCTCTACGCCGACATGGGCCACTTCGGCAAGACACCGATCCGGCTGTCGTGGCTGTTGCTCGTCTTTCCTGCACTCGTGCTCAACTATTTCGGCCAGGCGGCGCTCGTTCTGGCCAGGCCCTCCGTCATCAGCCAACCGTTCTTTGAATCGGTGCCGTCATGGGCGCTGATACCGCTCGTCGCGCTCGCGGCACTGGCGACCGTTATCGCTTCGCAGGCGGTGATTTCCGGCGCGTTCTCGATGACCAAACAGGCGGTACAGCTTGGACTTCTGCCACGCATCCCCGTCGTTCACACGTCGAGCCATGAGATTGGTCAGGTGTATGTGCCGTTTATCAATCTCACGCTTTATGTTGCGGTCGTCTTTCTCGTCCTGTTCTTCCGGTCTTCCGGCAATCTCGCCGCAGCATACGGCATTGCCGTTGCCTCCACGATGTTGCTGACGACGCTCCTGATGTATTTCGTCACCCATTGCCTGTGGCGCTGGAAACCTGTCGCAACGTTTGCCGTCATTGGTCCGATGGCGCTCGTCGATGCACTGTTCGTATCCAGTAATGCCAACAAGGTCATCGACGGTGGCTGGTTCCCGTTGCTCGCGGGTGCCGCACTCTTCACGGTCATGACAACATGGCACAAGGGCCGGGAAATGGTCGTGCAACAGATCCGGAATGACAGCCTGCCGCTCGCGCCGCTCATCACGTCGCTGACTACGGGCGAGCACCCGGTGATGCGCACGCACGGCACGGCCGTTTTTCCTGGCGGCGTAGCCGACATGACGCCGACTGCCTTTCTGCACAACCTGAAACACAACGGCGTGATGCATCGTATCAACATCTTCATGGCCGGCTCAACGTACAATACGCCCCATGTTCCCGACGAACAGAAGGTGTCGGTGCGGGACCTTGGAAACGGCTGCTACTCCGTGGCCGTGCATCACGGATTCATGGAGATCCCGAACGTCCCGTCTGTGCTCACGCTTCTCGAGAAGCAGATACCGGACTGGCATTACGAGCCGGACGATGTTTCGTTCTTTCTCGGGCGGGACACGATTGTTGCAACCGGACAAAGCCACGTCATGTCACTATGGCGCGAGAAGCTGTTTGCATTCCTCGCAAGGAACGGAGCGCAGGCGGCAGAGTACTTCAGCTTGCCGCCCAACCGGGTGGTAGAAATGGGCGGCCAGATCAACCTTTGACAGAGGATGGCTTTGGCATGCCGTGGGCAAGAAGAGCGCAGCAGCCAGAAAGCGACAGGTAAGTATCGTCATCGCATTGCGGTAACGTACCGGCGGCCGGGCCGCATCCGCGCCCGGTCATGCCAGTTGCTGCCGTCTATCGAGGCACGCGGCCTGATCACTCACGGATTGCCTGAATGCGGCCCGCCTTGACGGCCGCTTTCAGTACATCCCAGTCCGCCTCGTTCTGCTCCGCATAGGCAAGCGCAAACCGTTCGATAGCTTCATCGAATGCACCGGACTTACCCACGTAGCCGAAGATCAATGCGGGATCGCCCGCTTTCGCGATCGACTGCGCCGGCGCGGTGCCGCACGATCCGCATGTTCTGCGAAATCCTCGACGTTGAACGTGGTGAAGTCGAACGCACCTTTCATGTCGCGCAACTGCCTCACATAGAAATCATTGCCCGTATGATGCATCCTGGACCAGCCCAGGAAGATGTCGCTCGCCGACTGTAAGAGGCGCTGACCGTTTACCATGCGCTGGCCATGGTTCGGATACTGGCTCGCGAGCAGGTACCCCTCGAGCACGGAAGTTCTGGCCTCCTTGAGTTGCAGGAATAGAGGGCATTCTCCGTCGGCCATGAAAAGCGCCTCGTAGCAGCGTGTCCCGACCGAGCCGATGCCGACAACGCGGATCGCGACATCGACCGGCTCGTAACGGTCGAACAGCGCACGCCTGTCGTCGGGGGCGTTGGGTCCGAAAAGAATCCGCCGCTCCGGACTCGCGAAGAGTCCAAAGTTGGCCAGATGTGCATCGCCGCCCAGTTGCACGATGATATCGGAGCGGGGCAAATTCGCCAGGTCGAACGCCATCAGTGGCGCTGCGCCGCGATAAAACGCGAACGGATCCGCGATCATGCGCCCGTAGCGGATGGGGATCAGCTCCGGCACGCGACCCACGTTCGATGCTTCGAGCAGCCCGATGGGATCGCGCGCGTCGATCTTGCAGGCCGCGAGCTTTGCACGCGGCACTCTCTTGCGCGTGGCCTTGCCGAGGCCGATTCGGGAGGCGAGCGGACCGCGGCCGGCAGACAGGTCGGAAAGATCCTTTTGCGAAGCTGGTGTTCCGGAGGCGGGATTTGCCGTCGATGAAGTATTGTGCGCGGCAGCAGCGGAGTCTGGCACGGTTTCGCTCCCCTTATCGTCGGTATGCAGGTGTCGCATTCTTAAGGAAACCTTAAGGGATCGCGCTGCCTTTCGTGCATGGCGTGTGACTTCACGGCAGGGCCGGACGACGCACTCGCCCATATCAGCCGATTGCACCGCACATAAAGACAAAGAACACTCGTGGAGCGTTTTCCTCCGTAAGATGCCCTCAGTTCAAGCTGAATTGTTGCCGCGAATTGAAGCGTCATGTGGTCGCTGCAGACAGCCGTCGGCAGACACAGTGGCACCTTGGCGGCGCACATGAGGTTTGCGCATTTCCCTTCATCCCGATCGGATCAGCCGGAATGTCAGTCGATCTTGAATACCTCGCCAAAAGATCAGTTCAGAGGGTAGCGAACTTCAAGTTCCATCGTGACCATGGCATCCTGGCAAGACAGGTTCTGGGCAGGCTTGAAAAGCTGCATGGAAAGATGAGTCCATCCCTGCGCAGACAGGCCGATGACTATGCACAGGAGGTCTTCGGTGACCCTGTCTATGCGCCGTGGCTTCGCGTCTACGCAGCCGTGAGTGGCACGTTCAGGGAGGGCTGGATACCCGATAACTATTACGGTGCAGTCGTGGTGCCGCGGTTAAAGCACGGCTATGGAGAAATGTCGAACCTGAAAACGGTAACGCGGCTTATCTTTCTCGATGACGCGTTTCCCGACCTCGGCTATTTTGCCAATGGACTGTTCTACACGAAAGAACATACTCCCATATCCGATCACGAGGTCCGGGCTACGTTGTTCGGGGAATCGAACAGGATTGCTTTCAAACTTGACCGGTCGGGCCAGGGCAAAGGCGTATTCGTGATCCATTACGACTCATTCGATCCACAATTGATCAGGCTAATGGGCAACGGTGTGTTCCAGGCATTCATCAGGCAGCACGAAATCTTCGATATCTTCGCCCGCGGGCCCGTCGCCACCTTGCGCCTGACCACCGTCGTTGAACCCGGTGGCCGCGTATCGCTTCGCGCCTGTTTCCTCCGTTTAGGACGAGCCGGTGAGACGCATATACAGACTGGCAGCGAGGTCTGCATACCCGTGAACCCCTCGACGGGTGAACTGGGTCCACGCGGGTATCTGAGTGACTGGACAGATGTGGAGGAACATCCAGACACGAAAATGAAGTTCCAGCACGTCACCCACCCTGCATTCGCCGCCTGCGTTGCCAAGGCACTGGAGCTTCATCGCAAGGTTCCGTTCGTCTGCTGCGTCGGGTGGGACATGACAGTCGACGTCGATGAAAACGTCAAGGTACTGGAATGGAATGCCCAACATAACGACATCAGATTTGGCGAAGCCACCCAAGGGCCATGTTTCGCCGACCTCGGTTGGGAACGCTTAGCATGGGAAGTGCAGCCGAAGGTGCACCGGTCCGGGCTATCATGAGGATTGCCGCGGCCCACCGCCCCTACGGCATCAGTTCTTACCTCTGCCGGACACGCGGTTCGTGTCTTCATCGCGTTGTGCGCCGGATCTTTGAGAACACACGGGCGACAAACCCGCTAACGCTGACCGCGTCGGCATCTCGCGCGAAAGGCGCTCGAGCAACGATCCCGACGGTGAGGCCGGTCGGAGTGCACCAACGGCGTCACCACCCGGGAGAGCCAGTCAAGCATGTCGAGGTGGCGGTTGCAAGGGCCATCAGCGCATCCGCGACAACTCTGCACCCCGACTGGGGTGTTCTTCCACCGTCACCTATGGGACCATCTCGCCGTCCGACGCTGACAAGACAAGCATGTTGGTCTGGCAGTCGTCCGACTCGATATTTCTCGCGCGTAGCCCTTTCGCTCCCTCCGGTACACCAGCATTCCGAGCGGAAAAAACGCGCTCTTAGCCCGGCACACACGCTCCCACCGCCGCGATTGCCATGGCAAGGGTCGCGAGCCATCCACCCCAGGCCAGCAGCCCGCTCACCGCAAACTCGCCCATGACGCGCCGGCTTCGGGCCATGAGCATCATGATGACCATGATCGGCACCGCGGTTACGCCGTTGATCACCGCGCTCCAGTACAGCGCACGGATCGGATCGAAATGCGTGAAGGTTATCGCCACACCGCCGACGATCGCCAGGGCGATCACCGCATAGAATTCGCGTGCCAGCGTCAGATGCAGCGCGAGACTGCTGCGCCAGCGGAAGCTGCCTGCAGCGGCATACGCGGCCGACCCGGCAAGCACCGGAAGCGCCAGCAGACCCGTACCGATAATGCCCAGCGCAAACAGCACGTACGCAAAGCGCCCGGCAATCGGCTCGAGCGCTCTCGCGGCGTCGGCTGACGTTTTCACGTCGATGTGATGCAGATGCAGCGTCGCTGCCGCTGTCAGCACGATAAAGAATGCGATGATGTTCGATACGCCCATGCCGACCCACGTGTCGAAGCTGATCCGGCGCAGTTGCGCGGGCGCCTGGTGTGGTACACGGCGCAGCGGCCCCTGACCCCGCGCCGACCGCATTTCCTCGACCTCCTGCGACGCCTGCCAGAAGAACAGGTACGGGCTGATGGTGGTGCCGAGTACGGCGACCACCGTCGTCAGGTAGTCCGAGGTCAGCGAGATGCGGGGAAGCACGATCGCACGCGCAACGTCGCCCCACCGGACTGGCACGATGAAGGCCACGGCGACATAGGCCAGAAGTGCCAGGGCCGTCCACTTGAGAAGGCGCGCGTAGCGCTCGTAGGGAACAAAGATCTGAAGCACAACCGACAGCCCACCCAGAAGGACAACGTATAGCTGTTGCGGGCCCGGCACCAGCAGTCCTGCCGCCGCGCCCATCGCTGAGAGGTCAGCCGCAATATTGATCACATTGGCGAGCATCAGCAGCGAAACCGCGCTGCAGAGCAGCCACCCGGGATAGTGCGAGCGCATGTTGGACGCGAGCCCCTTGCCCGTCACGCGGCCAATCCTTGCACTCACCAGCTGGATGGCGGTCATGAGCGGGTACGTGAGCAGCAACGTCCATAACAGGCCGAAGCCGAACTGTGCACCTGCCTGCGAATAGGTGCCGATACCAGATGGATCGTCATCCGCCGCTCCGGTGATCAGTCCGGGACCCAGCTTTCGGATCCATGAGCGCTCGACAGGATCGTGGACCGTGCTTTCAGGCTCGAGAATCTTGTCGTCGCCCATGATCACCTCCTGCGACGGACGCCCGCAATTTCCGGACCCGGCAAACGCGGAGGCCGGCGCAGTAAGGACCGCTCACCCGTCAATGTCGCTGGCTACCGATGTGCGCTGTTACTGGTTCCTAGCGACCGGGTCGTGTTAAGACGTCTCAATAACTCACCGGCTTTCTGCGCTCCTGTCGCCTTTTAATAGTTGATTGCGTGACGCGCAGCCGTGGCGCTCCCACGGCCGTCGCCCAATCTCCGACAGCAGCGCCGAAATCCACTACTGATCAAGGCGAGCCGTTGGGCTTCTTCTTTAAACGGGCTGGTTTTTGTGCGTCAGGATCGCTGGATTCGGCTGCTGCTACTCGATCAGAGACTCCGGCCGCCTCTCAAGACGGCTTCTCCCGTGCGAGGATTCGTCAGAGTTACGTTTTCAAGTGCCTTGATTCGCCACTCGCCAGCCTGCCGCGTCAGCACGGCAAGGATCAGCGTATCGACCGCGTGTGAGCCAGCCGGATGAGCCGCACCGACTGTAAGTCGGCTCCAGAAGTGCATGACCGCCGCATCCTCGTGGATCGCGACCACGTCGATCAGTTCGTTCTCCAGCGTGGAATCGCTGTAGATGGTTGCATGGATGGGCGCATGCAGCTTGATAATCGCCGCGACGCCGCGCACATAGTGGCCAAACCTGTTCACAAACGTGGCATCGTCATGAAACAATGCTCCGAAGGACTCCATATCGTGGCTGTTCCAAGCGGCCTGAAATGCGCGAAGCGCGTCTTCGGGTTGTCTTATTTGAATCATGTGGATTCTCACAACTGTCTATGTTGCGCCGCCGACGTCAGCATTGAGCGCCTGTTGTCGGGCGGGCGACGCAACTTCTCTCCTATCACGGAATGTCGGCTCGTAGCCGGCGTCAGCGCATCGTGCTCAGCCTTAGTCGATTCGCCACAGTCCTTGCAGATAATCCGAAGCGGTCACTCATACATTGAGCAGGCGATGTATCGACGAGAGCAACGTTGTGCCCAGGATGGGCTTTTGCCAGAACTCGTCCCACGTAACCGGGACCGATTCCGGTTCGGCGTCGGCACTGGTGAGGACAATCCCGCGCTTGCCCTGAGGCGGTCGCACAAGTCGACGCCACCCATATTCGGCATATTCTGGTCAGTGACAACCAGAGCGGGTGTTACTCTCACCGCCGTAGCATAACCGGTGATTCCATCACTGGCCGTTCTGACTTCAAACCCCTGAGCGACCAGCAGGCGTTCCCAGGCGCGCAACAGGCCGGAATCGTCGTCGACAAGAAGTATCGTCTTCATCGAAGCGACGACCG
Source organism: Paraburkholderia bengalensis (assembly GCF_037126505.1). Classification (NCBI taxonomy): domain Bacteria; kingdom Pseudomonadati; phylum Pseudomonadota; class Betaproteobacteria; order Burkholderiales; family Burkholderiaceae; genus Paraburkholderia; species Paraburkholderia bengalensis. The sequence continues at coordinate 556 of NZ_JACFYJ010000167.1, read as the reverse complement.
GCGCGGGGGCGGTAGAAGATTTCGCCGCCTGCGTTCATCGGGCCGAGCCGGCCCGACGGGTTGCCTGTCTGTTCTTGTCATGCCGGTCACGGGTTTTAAGTCAAACAATCCCGTCCAACTCGCCCTCCCCGCCGTCGTCCGCTATGCCGTTGATCGGCCAAACCGGCCGTTGACACGAGCATCAGCCAACGGATGCTGTGGCCGGCATTGCCGACGTCGGCCACGAGACAAGTTCAAACGGCAACTGGGTTCCCCTTGGAGGTCAGCAGACGGACCCGTTGCGGTCGTTGAATGCAGCGTCATTTCAACGGCTGCTTCCAATTTGACAGCGACCATTCGCCCAATCACGGTGTCTTTCACAAGAAAAGTGGCCCTGACCCACGAGTCGAAGGTCCGGCAGAAAGGACTCTCCAGCGGTTCCACATGCGCCTAAAGGTGGGCATCGGACGAGGATAGTCCTACAATCCGATTGCTGAACGTCGTGGCCGCGGGTCATCAACGTCGGGATTTTCTTTCGCCGCACTTTGATGACCAGCGATCTTTTCGAGTCTCTCCA
>NZ_JACFYJ010000166.1:0-9837 GCF_037126505.1 Paraburkholderia bengalensis | reverse complement strand
GTGTTGAGCGCACGGTCCGGAATCTGGCCGGCGCGCATCGCCTCGAGCACCGTTTCGAAGTCGGCGGCTGTCGCGTTGCGGCTCGCGAGCAAGGTCGTCGAGGCGCGCTTCGTTTTTGCGCCGATACCTTTTGCGCGCGCGCCGTGCAACGCGGGCAGCCCCACGCCGATCACATGCGGGAAACCGTCCTGCGCTTCCTGACGCGCGCCGCCGACGTGATAGCGCTTGCGCACGCGCTCGCCGTGGCTGTCGGCGGGCGCGGCGAAACGGTCTGGAAAGCAGGCGATCTGCGCGCCGATTCCGCAGACGCGCACTGCGAGCGAATGCGCGTGCGATGTGCGTGGCGCGCCCGGTGCGTGGGCATCGCCGGACGCAATGGCGGCACCCGCGACCAGCAGCCCGACGATCCAGATCGCGCCGCGATGCGCATTGCTGCCGTTGGTCGCGCGCATCATGTCGTGTTCGCCGGCGCGGCCGATCTGCGCGAGTTCCGTGCGCAGCGTCGCCGACGGCACGCGGTCACGCGATACATGCGCAAGCGTTGCGAACGTCGGTTCGAGTGCGCGCGCCGAGCGTAGCATCAGCGGCAGATCGAGATCGCGATGCGCGCCGCTGCCGCGCGCATCGACGAGCGCGGGCTTCGGCGTCAGCTGCGCTTCTTCGATCAGTGCGGCGACGGCGAACTGCGCGAGCTGCGCATCGGATGGCGCGGCATCCGTGCCACGTAAATCTTCGATGCACGCGTGAGGGAAGGCGCCCGCGTCGAGCGGGACAGCGAGTTGCAGCGCCATCGCATCACCAGCTGCGGAAGCGTGCCGGCGGCGCATAGAGCCCGCCCGACCACGTGACGAGATCGTCGATGCTCGCGCGCGAGCAGCGTCGCTTCGCTTCGCCGCGCCGGATGCCGAGATCCTCCGGATACGCGACGATGCCGCGGCGGCGCAACTCAGCCGTTTTTTCCGGCTTCGCGCGCAAGCCGATGGGCGTGACGCCCGCCACGGCGGCGACGGCCGCGCGGCGCTCGTCGATCCCTTCGGCCTTGTGCAGATGCGCGATGCCTTCTTCCGTCACGACGTGGCTGACGTCGTCGCCGTAGATCATGACGGGCGCTATGGGCATGCCGCTCTTCTTGCCGACGGCAACGGCGTCGAGTTCGTCGACGAAGGTCGGCTCGCCGCCTTTCTTGTACGTTTCGGCCAGCTGCACGACGAGCTTTTTGCCGCGCGACACGGGGCCTTCGTCCTTCAGCAGCTTGAGCCACGCTTCGCTCGAATGGCGGCGGCCGCGCGGATCATGGCCCATGTTCGGCGCGCCGCCAAAGCCCGCGAGCCGCCCGCGCGTGACCGTCGACGAATTGGCGTCGCCGTCGATCTGCAGCGTCGAGCCGATGAACAGGTCGACGCCGTATTGCCCCGCCAGCTGGCACAGCACGCGGTTCGAGCGCAGCGTGCCGTCGCTGCCCGTGAAGAACACGTCGGGGCGCGCCTCGATATAGGCTTCCATGCCGACTTCGCTGCCGAAGCAATGCACGCTGTCGACCCAGCCCGATTCGATGGCGGGAATCAGCGTGGGATGCGGATTGAGTGTCCAGTTGCGGCAGATCTTGCCTTTGAGACCGAGCGATTCGCCATACGTGGGCAGCAGCAGTTCGATCGCGGCCGTGTCGAAACCGATGCCGTGATTCAGCGACGCGATGCCATACGGCTCGTAGATGCCCTTGATGACCATCATCGCGGTGAGCACCTGCAGGTCGCCGATATGACGCGGATCACGCGTGAAAAGCGGCTCGACGGCAAACGGGCGGTCGGCCTCGACGACGACATCGACCCATGACGCGGGAATATCCACACGCGGCAATTCATCGACGATCTCGTTGACCTGCACGATCACGATGCCATGCCGGAACGCGGCGGCTTCGGCGATGGTCGGCGTGTCTTCCGTGTTCGGGCCGGTGTACAGGTTGCCGTGACGGTCGGCTTTTTCCGCGCACAGCAGCGCGACGTTCGGCGTCAGGTCGACGAACATGCGCGCATACAGTTCGACGTACGTATAGATCGCGCCGATTTCGAGCTGGCCGTCCTCGAGCAGTTGCGCGACGCGCAGGCTCTGCGGACCGGCGAACGAGAAATCGACCTTGTGCGCGATGTTCTTTTCAAACAGCGTCAGATGTTCCGGGCGGCTGATGCTCGAAATCAGCAGATGCACGTCGTGCACTTTCTGCGGATCGACTTTCGCGAACGAGCGCGACAGGAAGTCGGCCTGCTTCTGGTTGTCGCCTTCTAGCGCGACGCGGTCGCCGGGACGGATCAGCGTCTCCAGCGCGTCGACGATGCGGTGCGCAGGCAGGATGCCGTCTTCGAGCCAGGGTGCAATGGCGGCGAGCCGGCGCCGCTTCTCGTCGCGCCGGGTGGTCCACGAGCGCGACGCGGTGGACGCCGCTGGCGCGGCCGTTGCCTGTGCCAATTCGAGCGTGGCTGCGAGCTTGGCGGATTCGATACGCTGATTCATCGGTGCTTTAACTCCCGATCGTGGTTGGAGTGCGCGCGGGCCGTCCGCGCCGTCTGCGCGGGGCTGCCGCGGCGGCCTCGGCCTGCGCGCGTTCCGTCAAAAATCGATAGACCAGTTCGCCCGTGCCCAGCAGATGCGCGGACACGAGCGCTTGCGCCTGCGCGACATCCTTGTTTTCGACGGCTGCAAGGATTGCCGCGTGTTCTGCGTCCGACTCGCCCTTGTTCTCGGGCGAGCCGAACTTCACCCTCAGATACCGTTCGCCGCGCCGGTGCAGCGCTGCGATCATTTCCGCCAGTTGCGGACGGCCGGCGGGCGCATACAGGGCCGTGTGGAACGCTTCGTTGCGCGCCACGTAGAGCGCGGGGTCGGACTCGCGCGCGGCTTCCGCGCACAGCGCCGCCGCCTCGCGCAGCGTCTCGGGCGTGTGATTCGGAATCGCCAACGAGATTGCGAGGCTTTCGAGCGCCGAGCGGATCTCGTAGATCTCGCGCGCTTCGGCGGGCGTCAGACTCGCGACGCTCGCGCCCTTGTTCAACTCGACCGTCACCCAGCCTTCGCTTTCCAGCTGACGCAGCGCTTCGCGCACGGGAATGGCGCTCACCGAGAAGTGCCGCGCGATCTTGTCCTGCCGCAGCGGTTCGCCCGGCGCAAGCGTCCCTTCGACGATCGCCGCGCGCAGCGCCTCGGCGATCACGCGCGACGTGCTGGGCCGCGGCGCGGGCGCCGTGGGGAGGAAAGGGACGCGCGGGGCGCTGTCCAGGGGAAAACCATCGGTTGCGTTGCTCATGACATCAAATATTATATATAAAAATCGACAATTTCCAGCGGGATAACCCGGGGCTTTCCTAAACGCACGACGCTGCTTCCTCTCTCGCGGAGCACGGAAGTAGCTGTGTGACGGTAACTATCCAACCGTAGTACGTGGAGGAGCAGGAGCATGCTGAATTCTTCGATATCGGACCGAGCGGGCGTCGTGCGGCACAAGACACCCCTGAACCGGTCGCAGATCGCCGGTTTTTGGGGCGCATGGGCAGGATGGACACTGGACGGAATGGACTCGTTCATTTACGCGCTCGTCCTGACGCCGGCGCTGACTGAACTGCTGCCGCGCTCGGGCTATGCGGCGACGCCGGCGAACGTCGGCCTTGCCGGCTCGATTCTGTTTGCGCTGTTTCTCGTCGGCTGGGGGTTGTCGTTCATCTGGGGGCCGCTCGCGGACCGCTTCGGCCGCACAAAGGTGCTGGCGGCCACGATTTTCACGTTCGCGATTTTCACGGGACTGTCGGCGACGGCGCACAACGTCTGGGAGCTGGGCATCTACCGCTTCATCGCGGGCGTCGGCATCGGCGGCGAGTGGGCGTTGGCGGGCACCTATGTAGCGGAAGCGTGGCCCGAGGATCGCCGCAAGATGGGCGCGGGTTATCTGCAGACGGGCTATTACGCCGGCTTCTTCCTTGCGGCGGCGCTGAACTACACGATTGGCGTGCATTTCGGCTGGCGCGCGATGTTCCTGACGGGCGCCGTGCCCGTGGTGATCGCGATCATGATCCTGACGCGCGTGAAGGAATCGGAGAAGTGGCAAAAGGCGGACGCGCGCGACGTGGTGCACGTCAAGCCGATGCGCGAGATTTTCGGACCGACCTATCGACGCCGCACCTGGGTGATGTGCGCGCTGCTGACCATTGCGATCATCGGTCTGTGGGCGGGCGCCGTGTATGAGCCGTCGGCCGTGATCCAGCTGGCGACGCGCGCCGGCATGGCGAAACCCGAGGCCACGAAAATGGCGTCGATGGCGACGGGCCTGCTGTCGATCGGCACGATTCTCGGCTGCCTCGCGCTGCCGCCGCTCGCCGAGCGGATCGGGCGCAAAAAGACGCTGGCCGTGTACTTCGCGGGCATGGCGGTGGCGATTATCGGCAGCTTCGGCTGGGCGTTCTATCTGCCGAACGGCTTGGCGCCGTTCATCGCCTGGCTGTTCGTGCTCGGATTCTTTGGCGGCAATTTCGCGCTGTTCAGCCTGTGGCTGCCGGAACTGTTCGAAACGCGCGTGCGGGCGACGGCGTTTGCGTTCTGCACGTCGTTTGGGCGCTTTGTCGGCGCGGGCGTGAACTTTCTGCTCGGCGCGGCCGTACTGAGCATGCATACGCTGGGCGTGCCCGTCGCGTTGACGGCGATCGCGTTTGTCGTCGGGCTGCTGGTCATTCCGTTTGCCAAGGAAACGAAAGGCGACGTGTTGCCGCAGTAACGATGCCGCCGGGGCGCGGGCCTCGGCGCGATATTCCGGTTGTGTTTCGAAAGGGAGCATGCGCGGCGCGCTTTGCTCCCTTTTTGCGGCTGTTGCTCGGCGCCGCGGCCGGTGGCAACAGCCAGGCCGTCTACGCCGTGCGGGCGCTAACGCGCATGCCCGCGCAGCACCAGCCGCGCCGCCGACACCAACGGCCAGCCAAGATTCACCCCCAAGCTCGCCACCACGATCAACGCCATGCCGCCGCACTGCGGCAACGTCAACGCCCGCCCATAGACAATCGCATCGACGGCAATCGCGGTGAGCGGATAGACGAACAACAGCACGGCGATCACAGGCGTCGTGAGCTTCGGCAGGGCGCCGTAGATCAGCACGTACGACAGCCCCGTGTGCAGCACGCCCATGCCCACCAGCCAGAACCATTGCGTCGGTGCGATGTGCTCGGCGCCGAGCGGCGCGATGAACGGCAGACACACGACACCCACCGCGCATTGCGCGAGCGTCAGCAGATGCGGGCGCAAGTCCCCCAGACTCTTCGCGATCAGCGTGACGCTTGCATACAGCACCGACCCCGCCAGCGCCTCGCCGATGCCGATCAGATAGCTCGTGTGTCCCTGCAGCGAGCCCGCTCCCGCGACGCCCGACGCGAGCACGAGCCCGACAAACGCCGTCGCGATCCAGCCGAGCCGGTCGATGCCGAGCCGCTCGTTGAAAAGCGCCGCGCCCATCAGCACCACCCAGAACGGCTGCACGTGAAACACCACGGTGGCGACGGCGATGCTCGTCCGGTGAATCGCGTCGAAAAAGCCGACCCATTGCGTCACCATCAGCACGCCCGAGATCGTCGCGAGTGCCACCGTGCGGCGCGTGAAATGGCGGCGCGCGAAATAGCCCTGCCACGCGCAATACGCCGCGAGCGACAGGAAACCGAACAGGCAGCGGAAAAACACCAGCGTCAGCGCGCCGAGCCGCGCCTCCTCGACGAACACGCCGATCGTGCCCATCAGCAGGCCGCCGCTTGCGAGCGTGAGCGCGCCTTGCTGGCTTCGGCTGAGCGGAAAAGGCGACAAAGACGACATGACGAATGATTCCTCGCGGGTCAATGCGTCCGAGTATCGAGGTGTTGCGGGCACATGACAAACGAATAAAATTGAGAAATTCCATAAGCCGGGTTGATAAATCATGCACGCCGATTTCGATATCGACTTGCTGCGCACCTTCGTCGCCGTTGTCGAGGCGGGCAGCTTCACGAAGGCGTCCGTTGTTGTGCATCGCTCGCAGGCGGCCGTCAGCATGCAGATCAAGCGCCTCGAGCGGATGCTCGGCACGACGCTGTTTGCGCGCGACACGCGCAATCTCTCGCTGACGCGGCCGGGCAACACGCTGCTCGAATATGCGCGGCGCGTCATCGACCTGCACGAGGAAGCCTGGTCCGCGATCGTGCGGCCCGAAGTGACGGGGCGCGTCGTGCTCGGCGCGCCGGACGACTATGTGTCGTCGCTGCTGTCGCCGGTGTTACGCCGCTTCTCGAATCTGTATCCGCATGTCGAGATTGAGATCGTCTGCGCACAGAGCACGGCGCTCGCGCCGATGCTTGCCGACAACCGGATCGATCTCGCCTTCGTCACGCGCGACCGCAAGCTGCGCGGCGAGTTCGTGCGCAGCGAGCCGATGGTGTGGGTCGGCGCGTCGCCGGATACGCCCGTGCTGAATCTGTCGCCGTTGCCGGTGGGGCTGTACGAGCCCGGCTGTGTCGCGCGCACCAACACGCTCGCCGCGCTCGACCGCGCGCGCATCCGATATCGCGCCGCGTACAGCAGCGCGAGCCTGAGCGGCCTTGTCGCGACGGTCGATGCGGGTCTGTCCGTGATTGCGCTCGCGCGTTGCAGCGTACCGCCGCGCCTGACGGTGCTGGGCGGCGAGCATGGGCTGCCCGTGATCGAGCCGCTCGATATCGTCGTGGCGCGCAGCGCGAAATCGGACCGTCCGACATGCGACTATCTGGCCGCGCAAATGGTGCAGGATCTGTCGGTGCGCACGATGGTCCGCGACACGCGGGAGCCGCGCGGGAGGGCGTGAAACGCCGTGTCTGCCGCGTTTTCGCCGCATGTTCGCGCCATGCGTTCGATCGACGCGTCCGCGGGCACCAAACGGCGCGGCGCCGCGGGCCACCGGCGAGCGCGCGGGCAAGCGTATTGCTACCCGCGCTAGCGTCAGACGAAAGGGCGAACGCTCGCACTGTGCGCGAGTCGAAAGGGACGCCAGGCGACACGAACGGCCATCCAGCCGACATCGCGTTTATCCATACATGAGAGGAGGGCCAGCCATGAAGACTCGTATTCTTTCCGCCGCGCTCGTCACGGGCCTGTTCGCGAGCAGCGCGGCCTTTGCGCAACTGAATCTGCAGCAGTTCGGCATTGGCGGCGGCAATTCATCGGGCAATGCGGGCGCGTCGGCTTCGTCGGGCGGCGTGTCGCAGCTGTTGCAGAACTATGTCGGCGCGAACCAGCAGGTATTGAGCGGACAGTCGAGCCTCGCCTCGGCGATGGGGTTGTCGAGCGCGGCGAGCCAGGCGCAACAGGCGTCGGGTTTGCTAAGCGGCGGCACACCGTCGGTCAGCCAGCTGTCCCAGGTCGGCAGCACGCAGCAGTCGTTGTCGCAGACGCTGACGCAGGCGTTTGCGAGCCGTGGATCGGATTCGTCGGCACCCGTCGACAAGCAGGCGTTCGCCAACGGCCTCGCGTCGCTCGGCCAAGGCGTGAGCCAGTATTCGAGCCTGCAATCAAGCTTGGGCAGCCTCGGCCAGATGAACGCCGGCTCGCTGCTGCAAGCGGGCATGAATCCGCAGACGGCGCAGGCCGCGTCGTATATCGCGCAGTCGGCGCCGGGCCAGTTGCAGTCGCTGGCATCGACGCTGAGCGCCGCCGTGCAGTTCGCGGCGAGTCACGGCATCAGCGTGCCGTCCATTGCGACTTCGGCGCTCAAGGGTTTCTGATCCGATGCACGGCGCAAGCTCGGCGAGCCGTTTGGGCTGCCCATCGACGAGCCTTTCGGCGAGCCTTTCGGCGAGCCTTTCGGCGAGCCTTTCGGCGTGCCTTGCAGCGCCCGGCCATTCTCGACGCGGGGCGGCGCGCGATGCGACGATGCCGAGTGTGTGTCCCGCCAGCACCCTCGCGAATGGGCTTTCGCGCGAGGGGACATGACGCACGCCGGGCGTCATTGACGGTACGCTTTCGACGTGCCGCCACGCGTGCGGCAACCATTCCTTCGGCCGACGCGATCATGACAACCAGGAGCAACGGATGACCAGCACGCTCGATCTCGACCGCTATTTCAGGCGCATCGGCTATGCGGGGCCGAAGGCCGCGACGCTCGATGTATTGCGCGACCTGCAGCGCTTGCATCCGTTGTCCATTCCCTTCGAGAACCTCGATCCACTGACAGGCCGCCGCGTCGATCTCGCGTTGCCTGCCATCGTCGACAAACTGGTCGAGCGGCGGCGCGGCGGCTATTGCTTCGAGCAGAACGGGCTGTTCGCGCGCGTGCTGATGCAACTGGGTTTCGACGTGACGCCGATGATCGCGCGCGTGCTGTGGGGGCGCGAGCCCGACGCCATCACGCCGCGCACGCATATGCTGCTGCGCGTGACCGTCGACGATCAGCCGTGGATCGCCGACGTCGGCTTTGGCGCCGTCACGCTGACGTCGCCGCTGCGGCTGCAGACGGGCATCGCGCAAGCGACGACGCACGAGCCGTTTCGCCTCGTCGATGCATCGCATGACGCGCTCGATCTCGAAGTGCAATCGGGCGAGACCTGGCTCAAGATGTATCGCTTCGATTTGCAGCCTGCCGAATGGATCGATTACGAAGTGTCGAACTGGTACACGTCGACCTATCCGGATTCTTTATTCACGACGAATCTCGTCGTCTGCCGCGTGAGCCCGGAAGGGCGGCTCACGCTCTTCAACGACCGGCTCACCGCGCGCACGATCGACGGCGAAGCGATCGAGCGGCGCATCGAGAGTGCGCATGAACTGCAGACGTGCTTGCGCGACACGTTTCTGATCGCGCTCGGCGATATCGATGTCGCCGCCATTTACGCGCGCGTATCGGCGGCGGGCGCAGCGCCCTGAGTCGCACACGATGATCGCGCGGCTCATCGTCCAGACGCTGTTGGGGCTCGCGGGCATGGGCGTGCTGCTGTTCGGCGCGGCCGGCACGCTCGCGTGGCCGGGCGCGTGGTGTTATCTGCTTGAAATGGGCGTGCTCGGCGTATGGGTTGGCGTGTGGCTTGCGCGTCACGACCCTGCGTTGCTCGCCGAGCGGCTCGGCTCGTTCGTGCAGCGTGGGCAAAGCGCGTGGGACAAATTCTTCATGGCGAGCGTGGTGGTCGTGTGGTGTGCGTGGCTGATCCTGATGGGACTGGACGCGAGGCGGCTGGGCTGGTCGTCGATGCACCCATCACTGCAGGGTATCGGCGCGCTTGCTATTCTCGTCAGCATGGTTGCGATACGTTCGGTGTTTCGCGCGAACAGTTATGCGGCGCCTGTCGTGAAGATTCAGTCCGAGCGCGGGCACAAGGTCAGTGACAGCGGTCCGTATGCTTACGTGCGGCATCCCATGTACGCGTGGGCGATTCTGTTTCTGGTTGGCATGCCGTTATTGCTCGGATCGTGGTGGGGTGTGTTTTGCGTGCCGCTGCTGGTGGTGGGACTTGCGTATCGCGCGGTGCTGGAGGAGCGCATGCTGTGCGCGCAACTCGAAGGTTATGCGGAGTACGCGGCGCGCGTGAGGTATCGGTTTGTGCCTTATGTGTGGTGATTTTTTTGTTGTTCTTGTCTTTTGACTTTCTTGTCTGCGACGCTGTTCGTTTTTGTGGGTTTGCACTTTCGCTGGCATCCGCGATTGCGCCTACGCGGCGGGGGCGTTGCCGGTGTGTGTTGCCCTTTGCGCGGGCATCCGCAATGCGCCTTCGCGGCGCAAGCGTTGCCCCTGTGCGGGGCGGCACCTACTTTTCTTTGCCGGCTGCAAAGAAAAGTAGGCAAAAGAAAGCAGCATCAGCACTTGCCCACGGGCCCCCA
>NZ_JACFYJ010000165.1:0-9860 GCF_037126505.1 Paraburkholderia bengalensis | reverse complement strand
CGTCGAGCGGCCCGTGAGCAGCGCGCTGCGGCCCGCGACGCGCACGGTCCAGAGCGCGTCGATCGCGACGGCCTCGCCGGGCATCGAGTCGAACTGCACGATGTCGACGCGCACGCGGCACGCGTCCGCGTCCCCCGCCGACTGCGACGAAGCCGCCACGCGCGGCGAGCCGAGCAGCCGCGTCAGGTCGGCGGCGATCACACCCGCGACGCCGTTCCTGAGCGGCTCGCCCCAGCGCGCGTACTCATTGAGTCTCACCTCGTTGCCCGTGACGCGCGTCACCATCTGCGGCCGGTCGACGAGGTCGGGGATCGTCACGGGCCCGACCACCACCGACACCGGCAGCGCCCCGCCCGTGCTTTCCAGCGCCGGATCGGCGCTCAGCGTGTAGAAGTTCGCGCGCGGCGAGCTGCACGCGGCCAGCACCACGGCGGCGACGACGGCCAGGCATGCGCCGCGCGGCAGCATCGATCGCTTCACTTTGCGTCCTCCGGTTTGCCGCGCAGCAGCGCTTCGGGATGCTGCTGCAGATAATCGGCGAGCGCGCGGAACGACGCCGCCGTGCGCGCCAGCTCGCGCATCGCGTCGCTCGTGTCCTGCTGCAGCGCCGAGTCGGGTGCGAGCGCGCCGTTGGCCGACTTGAGCGTGCTCTGCGCCGCCGACAGCGTGTTCTTCGCCGCCGGCACGACCTGCGTATTCAGGTTCTGCAGCAGCACGCTCGCATTGCCGAGCGCATCTTGCGTGTTCTTGCCGATCTGCTCGAGCGGCAGCTTGTCGATGCGCGCGACGATGCGGTTCAGCGATTCCTGCAGCGATTGCAGGCCGCTCGGCTCGGTGGGCAGTTCGGGAGGCGTGCGGCTCCAGTCGATGGTTGCCTTCGGTGCGTTCGGGAAGAAGTCGAACGACACGTACAGTTGGCCCGTCAGCAGGCTGCCCGTTTTCAGCTGCGCGCGGAAGCCACGCGACACGAGGAAATTGCCGACGGCTTTCGGATCGCTGCTGGCGCGCCCTTCCGGCGGACCGCCTTCCGCAAAACGCGACGTGAAGCGCTCCGGATAGAACTTGATCTCGACGGGAATGCTGATCTTCTTCGTGACGGGATCGAAGCGCGTGTAGATCGCCGACACCTCGCCGATCACGATGCCGCGGAAATCCACGGGCGCACCGACCGTCAGGCCGCGCACCGATTCCTTGAAGTTCAGCACGTACGTATCGACGATGCGGTGCTGGACCTTCATGGCGTCGGCGCGCGTTTCGAACAGCGTGAACGGCGTGCGCACGGGCGCCTCGGCCTGCGTGAGCGAGTCGGAGGGTGTTTCGAACGCGAGCCCGCCTATCAGGATCGACACCAGCGACTGCGTGTTGATCCGCACGCCTTCCGTGCCGAGCGCGACGTCGATGCCGCCCGCCTCCCAGAAGCGCGAGTCGCTTTTCACGTACTGGTCGTACGGCGCGTTGACGAAAATATGCAGCGTGATGCCGCCGCCGTCCTTGTCGAGTTCAAATGACGTGACCTGACCCACGCGCAGCCGCCGGAAATAGACGGGCGAGCCGACATCGAGCGATGCCAGATTCGACGCCTTCAGCACGAACTCGCGGCCGGGCACGTCGCTCGCGAACACGGGCGGCGTCTCGAGCCCGACGTAATCGCGCCGCTCCTGCTTGCCGCGACCGATGTCCATGCCGATGTACGCGCCCGACAGCAGCGTACCGATGCCCGACACATTGCCGCCCGTCACGCGCGGGCGCTCGACCCAGAAGCGCGTATCGTTGACGAGCATGTCGGTCGCATCGCGCGTCAGCTCGGCTGTCGCGATGACGTTCTTGTAGTCCCTCGACAGCGCGACCTTCTTGACAACGCCGATATCGACGTCCTTGAACTTGATCTTGGTCTTGCCCGCCTCCAGGCCTTCGCCCGTCTTGAAGCTGATCGTGATGGTCGGGCCTTGCGACAGCACGGCCTGCACCGCGAGCCACACCCCGATCAGCACGGCGACGACGGGAACCAGCCAGATCCACTGGATGCGCCAGCGCTTGCGCGGCACGGCGATGGCATCGGGAAGTTCGGGCGGCCTGCTCATTCCTGTTTCCTCGCATCCCAGATGAGCCGCGGATCGAACGACATAGCAGCAAACATCGTCAGCACGACGACCGCCCCGAATGCGATCGCGGCGGGGCCGGCGCGCACCGTCGCGAGCGCGTTGAACTGCACGAGCGAGGTCAGCACGGCGATCACGTAGATATCGAGCATCGACCAGCGCCCGACAAGCTCGACGATCCGGTAGATGCGGGCGCGATGCTCCGGTTGCCACGTGGACCGGACATTCGCCGACAGCGCGAGAAAGCCGATGGCGAGAATCTTCAGCATCGGCACTGCGATGCTCGCAACGAAGACGAGCACGGCAAGCGGCCATGAACCCGACGTCCACAGATACACGACGCCGCTCATGATCGTGTCCTTCTGCGCGCCGAACAGCGAACTCGTGTCCATCACGGGCAGCACATTCGCGGGGATATAGAGGATGACCGCCGCAATCAGGCAAGCCCACGTGCGCGCGAGGCTGTCGGGCTTGCGCAGATGCAGGTGCGCGCCGCAGCGCGGGCAATGCCCCGCGTGCTCGGGCCACTGCACGGGCGCGTCGAGGCGGGCGTAGGCGCTCTCGTGCTGCGCTTGCTCGGGCGCGATGCGCGTGAGCAGGCCGCAGTCGTGGCACACGCACAGGCCGCACCCCGCCGCCGTGTCCGCCGGAAACGGCGTGTCGCTGTCGAATGCGGGACCGGTGTCGGGATGACCTTCGAGGCGCGCCCACAGATCGCGCGTATCGAACGCGGAAGCGGCTGCCGCGAGCATCAGCATCAGCACGCCGAACGACCACAACGCGGGGCCCGTCACCACCGACGCAATATGCGACAGCTTCACCAGCGCGACGAGCAGGCCGAGAATCAGCACCTCCGTCATGCCCCATTCCTGCGCGACGCGCAGCCCGCGGAACACGCCGTCCGCGCGATACGGCGTGCGCCCGAGCCGCAACGGCAGGAGCAGCCACACGAGACCCAACGCCTGGCAGGCGGGCATCAGCATGGTCGTGATGAAGATCAGCGCCGAGAGCGGCCACATGCCGTCGCGATACAGCACGCGCACGGCGCCGAACATCGTCGTTTCGACGAGATCGCCGTTCACCGCAAGTCCGACGATCGGGAACGCGTTGGAAATGATCCACAGCGCACAGGCCGCAAGCGCATAGGCGAGCGTGCGCTCGAGGCTGTCCGAGTGATGCCGGTAGAGCGTCGCGCGGCAGCGGCAGCAACGCAGCACGCCTTCGGGCGGCACGTCGTGATCGCGCTGCAGCAGATCGCATTCGTGGCAGGCGATCACGTGCCTTGCGCGCGCCGCAGGTCGTCCGGGGCGGGTCGCGACGGTCTCGCTCATTTCACACCCTGTGTCGCGTTATCGGCGGGCGGGTTGGCGTCTGTCGCGGCGCGCGCGGCCTGCTGGGTCGTCATTCCTTCTGCGCTGATGACCCAGCCGCCGCCCATTGCCTTGTACAGGTTCACATACGACACCAGCACGCCCGCCTGTGTCTGCGTCTCGCTCAACTGCGCGTTGAAGAGGCTGCGCTCGGCATCGAGCACTTCGATGTAGCTCGTATAGCCGCCTTCGTAACGCAGCCTCGCGAGGCGCGCATATGTAGCGAGCGCCTCGACCTGCCGCCCCTGCACATCGAACTGCTCGCGCAGCTTCTGCGACAGGATCAGCGCGTCGTCGACTTCCTGGAACGCGACCTGAATCGCCTTGCGATAGGCGTACAGCGCCTGTTGCTGCACCGCCTCGGCCTGCTTGACCTGACCTGCGATCGCGCCGCCTTCGAAGATCGGCTGCGTGACGGAACCCGCGAACGACCACACACGCGCCGGGCCCGTAAAGAGGTTCGAGAATTGCCCGCTCTGCGTACCGAGCAAACCCGTAATGGAGATCTGCGGGAAATACAGCGCTTTGGCCGCGCCGATCTGCGCATTCGCGGCAATCAGATCCTGTTCGGCCTGGCGCAGATCGGGGCGCCGCTCGAGCAGATCGGACGGCAGCCCCGCGGGCACGGCGGGCGCCGCCAGTTCCCCGAGCGCGCGACCGCGCAGGATATCGCCGGGATTGCGCCCGAGCAGCACGGACAGCGCGTCCTCCTGCTGCGCGATCTGCCCTTCGATCTGCGGAATGGCCGCTCGCGACGCTTCGTATTCGGACTGGCTCTGCGCCAGTTCCATCTGCGAAACCTCGCCGCCCTTGAAGCGCAGCTCGAACACGTGTACGGATTCGGCGCGGCTTTGCGTGGTCGCCTTGGCGATCTCGAGCTGCTTGTCGAGGCTACGCAGGTTGATGTACGACGACGCCACCGACGCCACCAGCGACAGGATCGTCCCCCGTTTGGCTTCTTCGGTTGACAGCAGGCTCGCGCGCGCGGATTCCGTCAGGCGCCGGTTGTGCCCGAACAGGTCGATTTCCCACGATGCCGCCAGCGACGCCGTGTACGTGTTGAACACCGGGTTGTTCAGGTTCGCGAGCAGCGGCGAGCCCGACGTGGGCAGGCGCTGGCGCTCGGCGCCGAAGTTTGCGCCGACCTGCGGCAGCAGCGCCGCACGCGTTGTGACGAACTGGCCGAGGAACTGGTCGACGCGCGCAGCGGCCACCTTCACGTCGTTGTTGTTGGCGAGCGCCGTGGTGATCAGGTCGTCGAGCACCGGGTCGTCGAACTGTTTCCACCACTCGGTGTTGGCGATGTCGACGGCGTAGTTGTCGGGAAAGCGGTACGTGGCGGGCACGTCGAGCGGCGGGCGCGAATAGTTCGGGCCGAGCAGGCAGCCGCCCAACGCGAGAACGCACGGCACACAGAGAACGAGGGCGCGGCGCATGTCAGTCATCCTCGCGCGACGCGGACGGGCTCGTCGTCGGTCCACCACCGACAGCAGGACCGCCCGCCGATGGGGGCACCTTCGGCGGCTCGCCTTGCCTCGAATCAGGTGCCAGCCCTGCACCCGGCCCGCCACCCGTCGCGGAAGGCGGCGTTTCCCCGGAAGGCTTGCCTTTCTTCTTCGCGCTGCGCTCCGACAAGGTCTCCAGCAGATAGAAGAACATCGGGATAAAGAACACGGCGATCGCCGTCGCGCCCAGCATCCCGCCGATCACGCCCGTGCCGATCGAATGCCGGCTGTTGGCCGACGCGCCCGTCGCGATGGCAAGCGGCACGCAGCCCAGGATGAACGCCAACGACGTCATCACGATCGGCCGCAAGCGTTCCTCGGCGGCCGTCATTGTCGCGTCGAACACCGACTTGCCCGCCTCGCGGTTGATCACCGCGAACTCGAAGATCAGGATCGCGTTCTTCGCCGCGAGCGCGACCAGCATCGTCAGGCCGATCTGGAAGTACACGTCGTTGTTCAGCCCGCGCAGCAGGATCGCGAGCAACGCACCGAAGAGGGCAAACGGCACCGCCATCAGCACGCCGAACGGCAGACTCCACTTCTCATACTGCGCGGCGAGAATCAGAAACACCATGATCAGGCCGAACACGAACACGAGGCTCGACGTGCCGCCCGACTGCTTCGCCTCGTAAGCCTCCCCGCTCCACGCAATGCCGTAATCCGAAGGCATGCCCCTGGCAATGTCTTCGAGCGCGGCGATGACCTGGCCCGACGCGTAGCCGGGCGCGGCGTTCGCGGTGATCTTCACGGCCGGGAAGTTGTTAAAGCGCGTGATCAGGTCCGGGCCCGTCACGTAGCGCGACGTGACCACCGACTTCAACGGCACCATGCTGCCGTTGGAGCTGCGCACGAAAACCTGCGTGAGATCCTCGGGCTTCAACCGGTACGACGGCTCGGCCTGCAGGATCACCTGCCACAAGCGGCTCGACCGGTTGAACTGCGACACGTACAGCGAACCGAACATCGTCTGCATCGCGCTGTAGACATCTTGCACCGGCACGCCGAGCGTTTCTGCCTTGTCGCGGTCCACGTTGACGAGCATTTGCTGCGAGTTCGCGTTGAAGGTCGAGGTCACGCCCGTCAGTTCGGGGCGCTGCTTCGCCTTCGCGACGAAATCGTCGACGACGGCCGCGAACTGCGCGATCGTCGCATCGCCCTTGCTCTGGATCCACATTTCAGTGCCGCCCGTGGTGCCGAGGCCCGGAATCGACGGCGGATTCAACGGCACGACAATGCCCTGCCGGATCTGCGAGAGCGTCTTGTACGCATCGATGAGCACGGCGCGCGCATTCTGCGTGCGGATATTGTCCGACTTGTAGCGCTCGTCGAAACTCTTGAACCCGACGAAGAACGTCGATGAGTTGTTCTTGTTCTGGCTATCGAGCAGGCTGTAGCCATCCACCGTCGTGATGCTGCCCACGGCGGGCTGCTTCATGAAGTACTCCGAGACGCGATCGGACACCGCGCCTGTGCGGTCGAGCGACGCGGCATCGGGCATGATCACGGCGCCGAGCAGATAGCCTTGGTCCTCGGGCGGCAGGAACGCGGTCGGAATGTCGCGCATCATCAAAACTGCCAGCACGATCATGCCGACGAACAGCAGCAGCGCGATCACGAAGCGCTTGATGACGAGCCGCACGGCGCGCGTATAACCCGCCGTCATGCGCGCGAACTGGTTGTCGAACCAGCGGAAAAAGCCCTTTTTCTCGTGATGTCCTGGCTTGAGCAGCAAGGAGGCGAGCGCGGGCGACAGCGTCAGCGCGACGATCCCCGAGATCACCACCGAAATCGCAATCGTGATGGCGAACTGCTTGTACATCTGCCCCGTGATGCCGCCGAGGAAGGCCACCGGCACGAACACGGCACACAGCACGAGCACGATCGCCACGACCGGCCCCGCCACTTCGTCCATCGCCTGCTTGGCGGCCGCTTTCGGATCGAGCTTGTTCACCGTCATGTTGCGCTCGACGTTTTCGATCACCACGATGGCATCGTCAACCACGATGCCGATGGCAAGCACCATGCCGAACAACGTAAGCATGTTGATCGAGAAGCCGAGCGCCTCCATCCCCATGAACGTGCCGACGATCGACACGGGCACGGCAAGCACAGGGATCAGCGTCGCGCGCAGGCTCTGCAGGAACACGAACACGACGATCACCACCAGCACCACGGCCTCGAAGAACGTGTGCACGACGTCTGTGATCGACGCCCGCGTGAACTCGGTGGTGTCCATCGCGATTTCGTAGTCGATGCCTTCGGGGAAGGTCTTCTTCATGTCGGCGAGCGTCGCGCGCACCTGCTTCGACACATCGAGCGCGTTCGCGCCCGGCTGCTGATAGACGGCGATCACGGTGGCCGGCTTGCCCTGGAAGCGGCTGCGGATCGAATAGTCTTTTTGCCCGAGTTCCGCGCGGCCGATGTCCTTCAGCCGCACAATCGCGGCGCCCCCGCTCTGGGCGCGGATGATGATGTTCTCGAACTCGGAAGGCTCCGTCAGCCGCCCTGTCGTGGTGACGGCAAACGACTGCTCGACGGGATTGCCGGTGGGCGACTGCCCTAATCGCCCGACGGCGAACTGCTGGTTCTGGTTGGCCACCGCGCGCTGCACGTCGGCGGCCGTGATGCCGAGTTGCGCCATGCGGTCGGGCCGCAACCAGATGCGCATCGCGTAGTCAGGCGTGCCGAAGATGCTCGACTGGTTCGCGCCCGGAATGCGCTTTAGCGCATCGAGCACGTAGACGTTCGCGTAGTTGGCGATGTAGGTGGCGTCGTAGCGCTCAGTGGGCGAATAGATCGCGATCACCATCATGAACGCCTGCGACTTCTTCTGCACCTGCACGCCCTGATTGGTCACCGACTGCGGCAGTTGCGGCAGCGCGAGGTTCACGCGGTTCTGCACGTCGACCTGTGCGAGTTCCGGGTTCGTGCCGATCTGGAAGTACACGTTGATCGTCAGATTGCCCGTCGAGGAGCTCGATGAACTCATGTAGATCATGTTGTCGGCGCCGTTGACCTGCTGCTCGATCGGCGCGGCGACGTTGTTGGCGACCACGTCGGCGCTCGCCCCTGGATAGGTCGCGGAAACCGTGATCTGCGGCGGCGTGATGTCGGGGTATTGCGCCGTGGGCAACGCGAGCATCGTGAGTGCGCCGCCAAGCGTGATGACGATCGAGATGACCGAAGCGAAGATCGGGCGGTCGATGCAAAAGTGTGAGATGTTCATCGGATCGGGGGCGCCGGAGGGCGTCGGTCGTCAGGTCATGGGCTGGCGCTGGTAGCGCTGGTGCCCGGGCGGGACGGCGTTTGGGGCGTTTGCGTCTGCGCGAGCGCGGCGGGCGCCGTGGACGTCGATGTCGATGTCGATGCCGGCGCCGCGCCCGCCGCGGGCGCGGAAGCAGGCGCGCCGGGCGCACCCGGCGCGCCGACCACCTTGATCTGCGAATCCGCCGACACGCGGATCGCGCCGTCGACCACCACGCGCTCGCCCGGTTTGAGGCCGTCGTTGACGAACCAGTCGTCGCCATGCCAGTCGCCGACTTCGATCACACGCTGATGCGGCTTCGAGTTCTGATCGACCACCCACACGAAGTGACTCTTCGCGCCCTGCAGCACCGCGCGCTGCGGCACGAGGATCGCGTTCGGCCGCACGGCGCCCGACACCTTCGCGCGCACGAACTGCCCGGGCCGCAACGTGCCCTTCGGATTAGCGAACGTGGAGCGCACGAGGAACGTACCCGTCTCCTGGCTGAACGCGGGGTTCGTAAAGTCGATACGGCCCTGCTGCGGATAGACCGAGCCGTCGGCGAGAATCACGGTCACGTCGAACTGGTTATCGGGCGGAAAACGCAGCAGGCCCTTCGCGACCTGATCGCGATAGCTCAGCAGTTCGTTTTCGGAGATGCTGAAATTCACCCACATCGGATCGAGCTGGTAGACGTAGGTCAGAAGCCCCGATTGCGTCGGTGTCACGTAGCTGCCGTCCTGCACGCGCGCGAAGCTCGACAGACCTTTGAGCGGCGAGCGGATCGTGCAGTAGCTCAGGTTCAGTTCGGCCGTGCGCACCTCGCCTTCCGCGGCGATCACGGCGGCTTCGGCCTGTTTCTCGTTGCCGGTGGCGTCATCGAGATCTTTCTTGCTCAACGCGTTCTGCGCTGCGAGCGGGATGACGCGCGCGAGATTCTGCTTGGTCACGAGCAGCCGCGCCTGCTGCTGCGCAAGCGCGCCCTTGGCGGACTGCAGCGCGGCTTCGAACGGCTTCTTGTCCATCACGAACAGCACCTGGTTCGGCTGCACGAGCGCGCCTTCCGTGTACACGCGTTTGTCGAGGAAACCTTCGACGCGCGCACGAATTTCCACTTCGCGCGAACTTTGCGTCTGCGCGGTGAACTCGAAATCGACGGGTGTTTCCTTCTGCTCGACCGTGACGACGGTGACGTCGACGGTCGGGCGCGGCGGTTCCATGGGCGCTTTCTTGCAGGCCGTGAGCGTGGCGATCGACGCGAACGCCGCCGCCAGCATCAGACGCGACGCATGAAGCGTCATTGGCGCTGACACACGCGACGCCGCGCGTCCCACGCGTTGCACGGCAGCTGCGTTCCCTTTCGGATGATTCAGATACGGTCGACGGTTCATCACGCGGCTCCCTTCGATCGTCCGGTCATTGCGACGTGTAGCCGCGTCCATTCATGCAGGCCACGACCGCGCGGTTCCATGTCGTCATTTGCTGCGAGGTCTGCTGCTGCACGGCCTGCTGTTGCTGCTCGGCGGCAGCCGTCTGATGGCGCTTGCGCATGCCGCCCGTCACAGTGCCCGCAATCGCGCCCGCAGCCGCGCCCTTGCCCGCATCGCCCGCGACGGCGCCGATCACCGCCCCCGCCGCCGCG